>NZ_RZPI01000351.1:0-5750 GCF_003998715.1 Mesorhizobium sp. M7A.F.Ca.CA.002.15.2.1 | reverse complement strand
GACTGCCATCAGCGCCGCAGCCAAACCGCCAATGGCGATCGCCCTAGATCCAAAACCTGTGCGCGTCATGGAAAACTCTCCCTGGTTTGAAATCCGGCCGGCTCGAAGCCTGCTGACCGATATATCCGTATGAATATAACAAGGGAAGGCCCGGCGCCTCATGAAAGCGTCTGTACGACACCAATTGTTTTGGTAAGACCGGGAAAAGAAACCTTGGAAAGGAAACTCCGGTGAAGATCAGCGCCCGCAACGTCCTCAAGGGAACGATCGCCGAGATCGTCAAGGGAGCCACCACCTCGCATGTCAGGATCGACATTGGCGGCGGCGCCATCGTCACCGCCTCGATCACCAACGAGGCCGTCGCCGATCTCAAGCTCGAAAAGGGCAAGCAGGCCTATGCCGTGGTCAAAGCCTCGGACGTGATGGTCGGCATCGACTGAAATTTGCGGCCTTAGACCGCGATCGGCGCCTTGATCGACGCGTCGGCGACGTAGTTTTCCAGCCGGAAATCCTCGAAACGGAAGGCGAAGAGGTCCTTCACCTCCGGATTGATCCACATCGTCGGCAGCGTCCTCGGCGTGCGCCGCAGCTGTTCGCGTGCTTGCTCGAAATGGTTCGAGTAGAGGTGCGCATCGCCAAGTGTGTGGACGAAATCGCCGGGTTTCAGCCCTGTCACCTGCGCCACCATCAAGGTCAGCAGGGCATAGGACGCGATGTTGAACGGCACGCCAAGGAAGATATCGGCGGAACGCTGGTAGAGTTGGCAGGAAAGCCGCCCTTCCGAAACATAGAACTGGAACAGGCAGTGGCAGGGCGGCAGCGCCATCGCTTCCACCTCGGCTGGGTTCCATGCCGAAACAATCAGCCGCCGCGATTGAGGATTTCTGCGTATCTCCTTGAGAAGATTCGCGATCTGGTCGATCGAGCCGCCATGGCCGTCCGGCCAGGAACGCCACTGCTTGCCGTAGACCGGGCCGAGATCGCCATTCTCGTCGGCCCATTCGTCCCAGATCGAGACGCCATGGTCGGTGAGATATTTGATGTTGGTGTCGCCGGCCAGGAACCACAGAAGCTCATGGATGATCGACTTGAGATGCAGCTTCTTGGTTGTGGTGACGGGAAAGCCGCGCGCCAGGTCGAAACGCATCTGGTAGCCGAAGACGGAGCGCGTTCCGGTGCCGGTGCGGTCGCCGCGGTCGGCGCCGTTGTCCAGCACGTGCTGCAGGAGGTCGAGATACTGGCGCATCGGTTCCGGCTCGATTCGGTTGTCCAGCCATCATAACTGACAGACGGGCGATCGAACACCACAAAGCAGCGCGCAAGCTATGCCCGAAGCCAGTCAGTCCCCAACAACATCACCGGCTGGCGCATGGACCGCGCCAGCCCGGCGAATTGAAGCGCGGCCGTCAGAGGGAGCCGAGTTTACCCAGGTCCTTGGCAACCAGGTAGTAGAAGGTAACCCGGTTCTTGGTGTTGTCGGCGGCCATCGCCTTGCAGACCTTCTCGATCGAAGCGTCGGCCTTGCTGTCGTCCGATATGCCGAGCTTCTTGGCAACCCAGCCAGCCTTGACGCGCTCCAGTTCCTTCGGATCGGTGCAAGACACCAGCGAGGAATCGCGGTTCCGAAGCGCAATGCCAAGATGCTTCACGATTTTGTCGACCACGTCGGCACTCGCCGAGGCATCGTATTTCTTCACGTCTGCAAGATAGTCGGCCATCAAAATTCCCCTCGTCGGCGCCACGGATCCGATCGATGAGGGCTGTGGCGCGCTGCTGCAACTTGTGCGCTATGTCGGTAACTCCTCACCGGGGCAAAGCTTCGGTTGAGACCGCGCTCAAGTCAACCCTTCGGACTTGCGGTTTTGACACGGGGACAAAGTGCCATTGCGGCCTTTCATTTCCTGCGATCGCCCCCTATATTCGGTTTGTCGGCTTGACCGACTATGGCGATAAATGGGCGATGAAATAAGCCGTTCGGACCCGGGGGCGGTACCCGGCGCCTCCACCAAAAGCCGCTGTTGACGACAGAGCGGTTTTTGCTGGGGGCGAAATAGGATCGACGAAGGTGTAAAGATCGTACTTTTGCCCGGCATGGTACCACCGTCATCGGGCTAAACCTGTAGTTGCAAATGACAACTATGCGGAAGCACGTCTCGCCGCGTAAGCGGTGCGATAGCTTCAAATCAAGCCCTAGAGGTTCGCACTTCTAGGCGGGGTTCGGAGGTACCTGGCAACAGAAACCTCCACTTCTCCCCTCCTCGGATATCCAGCATGCGCGACGGCAGTTCCGCCGCGAACGCGCCCTGCCGCGTGCTCCCTCTCCATGGACAAAACATGCAAAACGATTCCGATCGCTTTTTTGTGCTGACCGGCGGTCCCGGCTCCGGCAAGACCACCTTGATCGAAGCCCTGCGCCGGGCAGGCTTTGCCGCCTCGGTCGAAGCCGGGCGTGGTATTATCCGCGACCAGTCCGCCATTGGCGGACCCGCTTTGCCCTGGCACGATCGCGCCCTGTTTGCCGAGTTGATGCTGTCATGGGAGATGCGCTCGTATCAAATTGCGCTAGAACAGACCGGGCGTCCTGTTTTTTTCGATCGAGGCGTTCCGGACACGCTCGGCTATCTCAGCCTGAGCGGCCTGCCGATACCCGAACACGCCCACGCTGCCGCAGAGCGCTTCCGCTATCATCGGCGCGTCTTCGTCGCCCCGCTTTGGCCGGAGATCTTCGCGCAGGACAAAGAGCGCAGGCATACGCTCGACGAGGCCGAGCGTACCCACCATGCGCTGGTCGGCGTCTATACGGAACTGGGCTATGAGATGGTTCCGTTGCCGCTGGCCCCCGTCGAGGCGCGGCTGCGCTTCGTGCTGGCGCAAACCGGGGTGTAGCCTTGAAGTCGGACGCAATCGAGCGGGATGCACTATTCAATTCGAATGCATCCCGCTCTGGGGTCTATACCAGTCCCTGGCCGATCTCATCGGTTGCACTGGCGAAGGTCTCGCCGGGCAAGAGCATCTCATTATGGGCTCTGCCCGTCCGGATCATCGGAAGGCAATTGGCGAGTTCGGCAACACGGCAGTCGAAGAGCACCGGCCGGTTTACATCGATCATTTCCTGAATCGCATCATCGAGGTCGGCCGGCTTCTCACAACGTATGCCGACCGCACCGAACGCTTCAGCCAGTTTGACGAAATCGGGCAAAGTTTCGGAATAGGAATGCGCCAGGCGGTTTCCGTGAAGCATTTGCTGCCACTGGCGAACCATGCCCATGTAAGAGTTGTTCAAGATGAATATCTTGATAGGCGCATTGTACTGAACCGCCGCCGACATCTCTTTCATCGTCATCTGGACAGATGCGTCGCCGGCAATATCGATGACAAGGCTTTCCGGGTGCGCGATCTGCACGCCCAATGCCGCCGGCAAGCCATAGCCCATCGTACCAAGGCCGCCCGACGTCATCCAGCGACGCGGCTTTTCGAAACCGTAGAACTGGGCCGCCCACATCTGATGCTGGCCAACTTCGGTCGTAATGTAGGTGTCGCGATCCTTCGTCAGCGCGTAGAGACGCTCGACCGCGTATTGCGGCATGATCACCTCGTTGCTCATTTCGTAAGAGAAGGAGTTGCGCCCGCGCCAGCGCGCGATCTGTTTCCACCATTCGTCGAGGCGTCTTCTGTCAGGGTTTTGCGGCAGCGCACGCCATGAGCGAACCAGGCTGTCCACCACCTTGCCGGCATCGCCCTGAATGCCGACGTCGGCACGGACGGTCTTGTTGATCGAGGACGGATCGATATCGACATGGATCTTCCTTGAGCTCGGTGAAAAAGCCTCCACGCGCGAAGTCACGCGATCGTCAAAGCGGGCGCCGATGCAGAGCATAACGTCGCACTCATGCATGGCCATGTTCGCTTCGTACGATCCGTGCAGGCCGACCATTTTCAGCCAGTTCTTGCCGGATGCCGGATATGCGCCAAGCCCCATGAGGGTCGAGGTGATCGGGAAATCAGTCAGTTCGACAAGCTCCCGCAGCAGTCTCGATGCCTCCATGCCGGAATTGACGATGCCACCGCCGGTATAAATGACTGGACGACGGGCATTGGCCATCAACTCTATCGCCTTGCCGATCTCGTTGATGTCGCTCTCCACCGTCGGCCGACAGCTCTTCAGTGCAGCAGCATCCGAGGGCGGCGTGTACACGCCGGTGGCAAACAGGACGTCCTTTGGCATGTCGACGAGGACAGGTCCCGGTCGTCCGGACTTGGCGATGTGAAAAGCCCTGTGGATCGTTGACGCCAGTTCGTTGACGTCCTTGACCAACGAATTGTGCTTGGTGCAGGGCCGCGTAATGCCGACCGTGTCGCATTCCTGAAAGGCATCGGAGCCGATCAGCGTTGTCGGCACCTGTCCTGTCAGGCAGACGATCGGCACCGAATCCATAAGCGCATCCTGCAGTGGCGTTACCGCATTTGTCGTGCCTGGACCGGATGTGACGAGCATGACGCCGACCTTGCCCGTAGACCGTGCATAGCCTTCGGCGGCATGGCCCGCACCTTGCTCATGGCGCACGAGGATATGCTTGATGTCATCCTGTTGGAATATCTCGTCGTAGATCGGCAGCAAGGCGGCGCCAGGATAGCCGAAGACATGCTCTACGCCATTGTCTCTGAGTGCATGGAGAACGATCTCCGCGCCTGTCATGCGCTTGCTCGCGGTTTGAATAGGGTTCTCGCCCGTCATGGTTCTGATCCGTGGTGTATTGCGTGATGAGGATGATTGACGGGGCATCGCCCGGATTTCGGGCATAAAAAAAGGCCCCGTCAGGAGCCTGTTTACCGCGCATGGGTGGCTATCGCCGGATGGTTACACCATCCTGCCCATGCGCTTTCCTACCACCACGAGAGCCGTTGCGATCATCATGACCATCGCTGCTACAGCCGAAACCGGGCGTCGTCAACGCCTTTCGGACGGAACTGTCCGCGCCCAATGGCAAAGAGGCCGGCATGAGCCGGCCCCTTCGTTCTCATCGAAAGTCTACTACTCGGCCGGCGCCTCGACGGCCTCGCGAGAGCGGCCGAGCGTGACCTTGGCCAGCGTGAAGGAAATCACCGCGCAGAGCGTGATGCCGGCCACCATCGGCAGCGGCGTACCGTCGAAGAACACGCCGGCAACACCCATGGCCAGTGCGCCGATGGCGAAATGCAGCGTGCCCATCAGCGCTGACGCCGTGCCGGCAATCTGGCCATGCTCTTCCATGGCCAGCACCGACGTGGTCGGAATGACCAGACCAAGGAAGCCGTAGCCGACGAACAGCAGCGCCGCCATCACGTCGAGCCGGTCGATGCCCGTCGCCATCACCGCGAACAGCACCACCATCGTCGTGGCATAGCCGGTCACCGCAACGCGCACCACGCGCCTCAGGCCGAAGCGCTCGGCCAGCAGCCCCGTCATCTGCGACATGCCGATGAAGGCGACCGCGTTGATCGAGAAGAACACGCTGTAGACCGAAGGCGACAGGCCGTAATGGTCGATCAGGATGAACGACGAGCTCGACAGATAGACGAAGAAGCTGGCAATGCCGAAGCCGGCAATCGCCGTGAGGCCGAGGAAGTTACGGTCGCCCATCAGGAAGCGGTAGGCCGACAGCGCGGTGCCGAAGGAGGACCCGGCGCGATCTTCCACCGGCCGCGTCTCCTTGAGCGAGGTCGCCAGAAGGATGGTGGCCAGCAGAGCCGCGCCCGTCACCGTCCAGAAC
>NZ_RZPI01000350.1:0-5756 GCF_003998715.1 Mesorhizobium sp. M7A.F.Ca.CA.002.15.2.1 | reverse complement strand
AGGCAGCCCCAGCGTTCAAAAGAAAGCCCGGCGCGAACGATCGCGCCGGGCTTTTTCTTTTCAGGCCAATTCGTTGGCGAGGGCTGCTGCCCTTTGTGTCAGCTCTTGCGGCCCCGGGCCTCTTCCTCGATGGCTGCCTCATGGTACCAGCCGTCGCCGAAATCCGCGCGGGCACCACGCAGCGAGGCAAGCTCTGCCGCAAACTTAGCCTTTCCGCTCAAATTTGAGGCAGAGAGGCGTGCTGCCGCCGGGAACATCAAAATTTTGGCCGACGGTCGTGTGGAAATGACTTCCATTGCCGGGTTCCTTTCTTCCGCCGAACCTTTTCGATTCAACTTGGCCCGAAGATAAGGTCTGCAATCAAGTTAGGCAATATGCCTATGAAAAGATCAGCATTTGCACACTATTTGTGCAAATAAGGACCGTGATGGATCCGGGCGCATTGCTTAGGCGGCTCACCGACTTCCGGTGGATGCCGCGTCAATTTTGTCGCACCCTCCGGACCAAGAATGGCACACGAATTGCATTTTAAGTGTGCGGCAGGCCAGCTGCTGACGGCAGACGCATGTCGACGCCGTTCAGTGTTCGGTGATCAAGCAACGAGAGGCTAGAATGACGAAATACAAGCTCGAGTATATCTGGCTCGATGGATATACCCCGGTCCCCAACCTTCGCGGCAAGACGCAGATCAAGGAATTCGCCGAATTCCCTGAACTCGAGCAGCTGCCGCTGTGGGGCTTCGATGGTTC
The DNA here is from genome assembly GCF_003998715.1 of Mesorhizobium sp. M7A.F.Ca.CA.002.15.2.1. Taxonomy (NCBI): domain Bacteria; kingdom Pseudomonadati; phylum Pseudomonadota; class Alphaproteobacteria; order Hyphomicrobiales; family Phyllobacteriaceae; genus Mesorhizobium; species Mesorhizobium sp. M7A.F.Ca.CA.002.15.2.1. The sequence goes on along the minus strand of NZ_RZPI01000350.1, from coordinate 5,007 downwards.
CTCGACCCAGCAGGCCGAAGGGCACAGCTCCGATTGCGTGCTGAAGCCGGTTGCGGTCTATCCGGATCCCGCCCGCACCAACGGCGTGCTGGTCATGTGCGAAGTCATGATGCCCGATGGTGTCACGCCGCATGCCTCAAACAAGCGCGCCACCATCCTCGATGACGAGGGCGCCTGGTTCGGCTTCGAGCAGGAATATTTCTTCTACAAGGACGGTCGCCCGCTCGGCTTCCCCGAGAGCGGCTATCCCGCACCCCAGGGCCCGTACTACACCGGCGTCGGCTATTCCAATGTCGGCTCCGTCGCGCGTCAGATCGTCGAGGAGCATCTCGACCTCTGCCTCGCCGCCGGCATCAACCACGAAGGCATCAACGCCGAAGTGGCCAAAGGCCAATGGGAATTCCAGATTTTCGGCAAGGGCTCCAAGAAGGCCGCCGACCAGATGTGGATGGCCCGCTACCTCCTGCAGCGCCTGACCGAGAAATACGGCATCGACATCGAATACCACTGCAAGCCGCTCGGAGACACCGACTGGAACGGCTCTGGCATGCACGCCAACTTCTCGACCGCCTATATGCGCGAAGTCGGCGGCAAAGCCTATTTCGAAGCGCTGATGGCGGCCTTCGACAAGAACCTGATGGATCACATCGCCGTCTACGGCCCGGACAACGACAAGCGTTTGACCGGCAAGCACGAGACCGCGCCGTGGAACCGGTTCAGCTATGGCATTGCCGACCGTGGCGCCTCGATCCGCGTGCCGCATTCCTTCATCAAGAGCGACTATAAGGGTTATCTGGAAGACCGCCGTCCGAACTCGCAGGGCGACCCCTACCAGATCGCCTCGCAAATCCTGAAGACGATCGCCTCGGTTCCGGCAAGCGCTCAGGTTTCAGCCGCCGCGTAAGTGTTTCGGACTGTATGACAAGAGGACCCCGGCGTTTCGCGCCGGGGTTCTTTTTTGGCCGTTACCCGGCGGACTGCATTCCCGGTAAAACATACCCAGAAAAAGTCAGGCAGTTCCGGCGGTCGCTAATCGCCCGTGAGTTCCGGCCGCAGCCGTGCGGGTCTGCGGCGATCACTCGCCAGAAAGCCCGGAAAACCGCCTTTTTCCAGCCCTTGTCCGGGGCGATGGATCTTCCATAAGCATCTGTTCATACAACGGAATCGGTCATTCGCCACCCGGCTGGCGGCGTTGACAGATCACGCTACGGCATGCGTATTCGCTGGCCTTGGGGTTACGTCACGCAATGCTGTTCGGACGGGCGGGGTTTTCTTGAACGGCGGCATTGGCGTGGGCGCCGGACGAGCGGTCACTGTAGCCTGAGACAGTGCTCCGCTCGCTCCTGGCTCCGACGTTGGCGGCCGAACCGCCTCCCTTGATCATTTACTGAACACCGCCGAGTTGTGATTGAAGCGACGCGCTCAAAAGCCGGCCGCTCCGATGGACCGTAGGTCCAAGAATCCGGGCATCCTATGATCGTCGAAGACGAAAGGCGGATACGGCTGTCCATGCGCGGCTGCCGTGCAGGCGAGGCATGCCGGTCGGCTGGCAATCCTATTGGAGCGCAGCAAAAAGCCCTTGAAAGAGGGACGTCTTTCAAGGGCTTGAGCATTATAGCTAATCTTGGACCGAGATTGAATCTCAGACGGAGTAGTACATGTCGTACTCGACCGGATGCGGGGTCATTTCGAAGCGCATCACTTCGGCCATCTTCAGCTCGATATAGCTGTCGATCTGGTCGTCGTCGAAGACGCCGCCGGCTTTCAGGAAGCCGCGGTCCTTGTCGAGGCTCTGCAGGGCTTCACGCAGCGAGCCGCAGACGGTCGGGATCTTCTTCAGCTCCTTCGGCGGCAGGTCGTAGAGATCCTTGTCCATCGGCTGGCCGGGATGGATCTTGTTCTTTATGCCGTCGAGGCCGGCCATCAGCAGCGCTGAGAAGGCGAGGTAGGGGTTCGCGCCCGGATCGGGGAAGCGGACCTCGACGCGCTTGGCCTTCGGCGACGAGCCGAACGGGATACGGCAGGAAGCCGAGCGGTTGCGCGCCGAATAGGCGAGCAGAACCGGCGCTTCGTAACCCGGCACCAGGCGCTTGTAGGAATTGGTCAGCGGGTTGGTGAAGGCGTTGATCGCCTTGGCATGCTTGATGACGCCGCCGATGAAGAACAGGCAGCTTTCCGACAGACCGGCGTATTCATTGCCGGCGAAGGTCGGCTTGCCGTTCTTCCAGATCGACATGTGGACGTGCATGCCCGAGCCGTTGTCGCCGAAGATCGGCTTCGGCATGAAGGTTGCCGTCTTGCCGTAGGCGTTGGCGACCTGGTGGACGACATACTTGTAGATCAGCATCTTGTCGGCGTTGCGCACCAGCGCGTCGAACTTGATGCCGAGTTCGTGCTGAGCCGCCGCCACCTCATGGTGATGCTTTTCGACGCGCACGCCCATCTCGGCGAGCACGGTCAGCATTTCCGAGCGCATGTCCTGCGCGCTGTCGATCGGCGGCACCGGGAAGTAGCCGCCCTTGATGCGCGGACGGTGGCCGAGATTGCCGGTCTCATAATCGGTGTCGTCGTTCGACGGCAATTCCGTGGAGTCGAGCTTGAATCCGGTGTTGTAGGGATCCGCCTTGTACTTCACATCGTCGAACACGAAGAATTCGGCTTCCGGGCCGACAAAGATGGTGTCGCCGATGCCTTCGGCCTTCATGTAGGCCTCGGCCTTCTTGGCCGTACCGCGCGGATCGCGGTTGTAGGATTCACCCGAAACCGGATCGAGGATGTCGCACAGGATGACCATGGTCGACTGCGCGAAAAACGGGTCCATGTGGACCGTTTCCGGATCGGGCATCAGCACCATGTCGGACTCGTTGATGGCCTTCCAGCCGGCAATCGACGAGCCGTCGAACATCACGCCATCGGCGAACATGTCTTCCTCGACCTCGATGACATCCATCGTCACGTGCTGCAGCTTGCCCTTCGGGTCCGTGAAGCGCAGGTCGACGAATTTCACGTCGTTGTCCTTGATCTGCTTCATGATGTCTTTGGCTGTCGTCATGTCATGTATCCCTGTGTGATGACTTTTTTTGATGATGACGTTTTTCGGGAGGATGGCGCGGTCGGTCAGACCGCGTCCATGCCCGTTTCGCCGGTGCGTATACGCACGACTTCCTCGATATTGGAAACGAAGATCTTGCCGTCGCCGATACGACCGGTCTGGGCCGCCTTGCGGATGGCCTCGATCGCACCTTCGACCGCGTCGTCGCCAAGCACGACCTCGATCTTCACCTTGGGCAGGAAGTCGACGACATATTCGGCGCCGCGGTAGAGTTCGGTGTGGCCCTTCTGACGACCGAAGCCTTTTGCTTCGGTGACGGTGATGCCTTGCAGTCCGGCCTCCTGAAGCGCTTCCTTCACTTCGTCGAGCTTGAATGGCTTGATGATCGCTTCGATCTTTTTCATGTAAAAAGTGGCCTCCACTGCCAAAAAAACGGGTTGTGACCCCCCGCTTGCGCCTCCATCAAGCACGAACTGTGCCAATTCAGCGGATTCTAAGCGGTCTCATAAGATTTCAAAGCCGCGCCGCACCGGGATGCAAATTCGCGTCATTCGCTGCACCGGAAGCGGCATGGACTGCCAGAGCCTACACAGCGCCAGCACCCACGTCCGCACAAAAATCGGGCATATTGCCTATCCCCCAGGCAATTTTCTGCCCGCGATGCTTTCGTGCCAACGTTATGGCTGCAGATCTCGGCAACTCCCCCTTGTTTGCTTAGGATCGAAATCGGACAATGCTTGATCGCATGCGGATCGGCAATCCATGAGCAACGAACTTCTTTCCCCGGCCGAAATGAGCGAGGCCGATCGGCTGACGATTGCCGCCGGCCCAGCCGACGGCATCGGCCTGATGCGGCGCGCTGGTGGAGCGGTCGCGGCCGAGGTTCTCAAGCGCTACCCCTCGGCAAAGCACATCCATGTGCTGTGCGGGCCCGGCAACAATGGCGGCGATGGCTATGTCGTTGCCCGCATCCTGGCCGGCAGCGGCGTCGGCACATCGGTCTGGGCATCCGGCGCGCCGAGGCCGAAAAGCGATGCGGCGCTCGCCGCCGCGGAATGCCCGATCAAGCCCCGGCCGCTGTCTGACTTTGACGCCAAGCCTGGCTCGATCGTGATCGACGCGCTCTATGGGGCGGGGCTGTCGAAGCCGCTGTCCGGCGACGCCGCGAAAGCCATCGATACAGTGACAGCCCTGAGCCTGCCCGTGGTCGCGGTCGACCTGCCGTCCGGCGTCTCTGGAAGGAGCGGTGACATATTGGGCAGGGCGTTTCGTGCCGAGGTCACCATCACCTTCGCGCGGAAAAAGCCTGGCCACCTGCTGCTGCCGGGGCGCGGGCAATGCGGTGAGATCGTGCTCGCCGATATCGGCATCGGCGACGGCATTATCGCCCAGCTCGCCGTCTCGACCTTCGAGAATGTGCCGGACCTGTGGTTGCAGGAATTTCCGGTGCCGACGGTGGATGCGCACAAATACAAGCGCGGCCATGTCGGCGTCTTTTCCGGCGGTCCCAGTGCTACGGGCGCGGCGCGGCTGTCGGCGCTGGCCGCCGCCAGAAGCGGGGCAGGGGCGGTCACCGTGCTGTCGCCTGGCAACGCCATGCAGGTGAACGCGATTCACCTGACCTCGATCATGCTGCGCGAGGCGGGCTCGCTCGAGGAGGTGCAGGAATTTCTAACGGTGCGCCATCCCGGGGCGCTGGTGTTCGGACCGGGGCTTGGGCCAAAGCCCAAGGTCGGCGATTTCGCCCTGCAGCTGATCAAGGCTTTGGAGGAGGAAGCACGCGACGAGGCGACCGCGAACCACGCCAGTGCGATGGTTCTTGATGCCGACGCCATCACGTCGCTGGCCCATCAGCCTCAGGCGCTGTTCGAAGCTGCCCGTCAGCCGAATGCGCCTGCCTTGATAGTTACGCCGCATGAGGGCGAATTCGGCCGCCTGTTCCCTGATATCGCCGG
>NZ_RZPI01000034.1:0-18323 GCF_003998715.1 Mesorhizobium sp. M7A.F.Ca.CA.002.15.2.1 | reverse complement strand
CTTTCGTAGGTGCCTGCCGGATGCGGTGTTATCCGGCGCCGCACCCAGTCCGTGAGCGAGTGTCCCTCGGGAGTGCCGAATGCTGTTGGCGGCGGAGTCGGCATGAAGATACCCCGTCCTTCCTCCGCAACCAATTTTCGACGGGCGGCGACGATGTCGGGGGGCATGGTGCTGAATACACTTTGACCGCTCTCGACGATGGCGCCGTCGAGATAAACGAGATGGCTGATATGGTCGGGTATCCGGTCGGCGGCGCCGGTGATGCTGATGCCGCCTAGACTGTGACCGACAAGGATCACATCGCTCAGCTCTTCCGTTACAATGTGGTTGACGATGTCGGTCACGAATGTGTCGGGCGTGATGTCCTTGCACAGCAAACGTGCGCGTTCGCCGACACCTGTCTGGGTAGGCGTGGTCACGTGGCATCCCATCTTGCGAAGATTGGCGGCGACGTCCCGCCAACACCATCCGCCATGCCAGGCACCATGCACTAGCACATACGTCTTTATCATGGATTGTGCCGTTCCATTTGCTCACCGGCCGTTGTGGCTGCCATCCGGCACGATGGCCGGACATTGTCCAAAGGGGCTCGACCACGTTACCGGTGGTAAGTCCGGCACAGGCGCCCCGTGGCCTGAGGATACCCCTACCAAGTCGAGGAAACTTGAATTGCGAAACCCAATATTCACTAGCTCTTTGCAAGTGGATGGAGAGGCTCATGGTGTGCCGCAGTTGCTCGCTGCCGGCATGCTCTTGGCACCGGCTGATCATCCGAACTTGAACAGGACACCAAAGCCGCCGCGCGGATAGTTCCACTCGATGTCGCCGCCTTTCTCGCACAATATCCGGCAGGTGCCGCATTCCATGCAGCCGTCGGCGGTGATCTCGACTTGACCCTTGTCATTCAACTCATAGCATTTCGCCGGACAGACGTAGGTCAACGCAAGCAAGTTCGCGCTTGGCTTGTCGTGCGGTCGCACTATGATATGGGGGCGGCCGGAATCGACCAGATAGCGGTTCTGGTAAAGTTTGTCCTCGACACGAACCTTCGTCACTGCGATCGTCATCTTGTACCCTCTTCAGCGCCATGCCAATGCCAGGCGGACCGCGTCGCTGACCAACCCCCAGCGCGAGCGCGCGTTGATGAAGGCGGCCGTGGTGTTCTTTTCCTTCTCGATCTTCGGCGTGCCGTCGACACGCATGAAGGTCTGAGCGGCATGCGACATCAACCGCGGATAGCTGTCAAAAAAGTTGCTGGAATTGGTGTGGAGTAAGGCTGGCATGTCCTTGTATTTCTTAAGATCCTTGATCACAAAGGAGTCATCCAGCATCGTCTTGTAGAGCGCAAGGTTCGCTTTGGTCATAGGACCGTTGCGGCTTTTGACTTTGATGATCGCCTCAGCCGCGACACGACCCGAGGTCATGGCAAGGTTCGAACCCTCACGGTGAATGGCATTGTTCAGTTGCGCTGCGTCGCCGACGATGACCCAACCGTCGCCGAATAGCTGCGGAATGGCCCTGTAACCACCTTCGGGGATAAGATGGGCGGCATATTCTTTCACCTCCGAGCCAGCGATCAGCGGCCGGATCGAAGGATGGTTTTTCATCGCATCCAGGAGGGCGGACGGGCTCTCCATCGTCGCGGCGAAATCCGAGACCAGGCAGCCGATGCCGAGTGAAATCGACTCCTTATTGGTGTAAAGGAAGCCGAGCCCGGCCATGCTGCGAGAGATCGTGCCCACGGCCTCGATTACGCAGCCTTCATCGCCCTTCACCCCGAACCGCTGGCCAATGACCTCTTCGGGCAAGAAATGCATTTCCTTGACGGCAATCGCCACGGTCTCCGGCTTCGGCATCTCGCGCAGGCCTGCGCGAGTGCCAAGCAATCCCGACACCCCTTCTGCGAGAACGACCACATTCGCGAAGACCACTCCGCCAGCCCGGTCTGTGCGGACGCCGATCACCTTGCCATTGCCATCACGGACGAGTTCCGTCGCGGTCGTCTCACACAGGACCGTCGCGCCAGCCTCGCGCACCTTGCGGGAAAACCATTTGTCGAACTGGGCGCGGATGATCGTGTAGCGGTTGGGTTTCGCCTCATTGAAGTCGTCCGACCGGTAATGAATTCCGGTGTGAGACGTGTCGTCCATCACCCAAAGTCGCTGTTCGACCAGGTGCCGCTCGAGGGGCGCATCATCCCGGAAGTCCGGGATGATCTTCTCCAGCATGTTCGCGTACATTATGGCACCCTGGACGTTCTTAGAGCCCGGATATTCCCCGCGCTCCAACTGCAGGACCTTCAGCCCCTGGCTTGCCAAAGTGTAAGCAGCTGCGTTTCCAGACATGCCGGCTCCGACCACAATGGCATCGAATTGTTCAATCATGTCCTCTCCCTCAACTCGCAAGCTTGTCTCGACTGTGCGGCGACAGCCGCCGGGTGAAGGCTTCCGTCAGTGCGGGCAGGAAGCGGATTGCATCCGTGACGATCCCGAGGTGGGCGAACTCGAAAATCGGCGCGTTCGGATCGGTGTTGATCGCGACGATGAGATCGGCCCCCTCGACCCCAACTCGGTGCTGGATGGCGCCGGAAATTCCGGCCGCGATGTAAAGCTTCGGTCGAATGGTCTTGCCAGTTTGTCCAATCTGTCGATCAGCCGGCATCCAGCCCTTCTGGACCAAGGGGCGCGAACAGCCATGCTCGGCGCCGATCGCTCGGGCAAGATTCTTCACAAGCTGAAGGTTCTCCGCCGCTCCGAGACCGAGGCCTCCCGCAACCACGACATCCGCATAGGCAAGATTTGCCATTGCCGACTGGTTATCCGGTAGGAAGCCGAGGACTTTGGTGACGATATCGTCCTCAACGAGCGACAGCTTGTGCCGCATGACACGCCCGACCGGCTTATCCACCCGTTGCGGCATAGGCATGACCCTTGGTCGCACCGTCGCCATTTGCGGCCGGTAATTTAGTGTATAGATCGTACACAACAATGAGCCACCAAAAGTCGGACGGGTCGCGGCGAGTGAACCGTCGGAATCTACATCAAGTTCGGTGCAGTCGGCCGTGAGCCCCGTCTGCAGGGTCGTCGCTACCGAGCCTGCAAGATCCCTGCCCAGTGTGGTCGCGCCGAGAAGGAGGATTTCGGGTTTATGGGTATTGACCAGATCCGTGAGCGCCTTGGCGAACGGCTCGTTCCGGTAGTCGGCGAGCGGCGGCGCATCGACGATGTAGACAAGATCCGCCCCGTAAGCGAAGGCCTCGGCAACAGCGTCCTCGACCATCTCGCCCGGCGGTCCCAGCACGACGCCCGCGAGCTGGACTTCAAGCTTGTCGGCTAATTTGCGGCCTTCGCCCAGCAGTTCGAATGATACAGGATGCACATTGCCGCGTTCGAGCTCGAGGAAGACCCACACGTGCCGGTAGTCTTTGAAACGGTCGGGAAGTTCTTTCTTTACACCGGCACGGCCGGGGGCAATGCGAGGGGTAGTTTGGCTTGCGGTCGACATTTTCTGCTCCTGGCCGTCACGTGCCGCTGTTGAAGGCCAGCTCATGTTCCAGCGCCGGCCGGCGGGTTAAGATATCGGCGATGAGTTCATCGGCTATGTCCTGCAAGCCCCTTTCCGCGGTGTCGATCTGCGCCGCCCTTTCTGCCCGTGCGGTGGGGGCGAAAACACGCTTGACGACTGTAGGCGAGCCACGCAGACCGCACCGGGTGAGATCGTCAATGCCGGCGTCGGCTGCAGTCCACTTCACGACTTGGCTGCGCGCCGCGCACAGAGCCTGCTGGAGCGAGCCCCGGCGGATTTCGTTGGTGTCTTCCAGCATGGTAATGAGGCAAGGGAGTCTGCTCTTCAGCAACTGGGTGCCGCCTTCGGCGCGACGAGCGACTTCGATCTCTCGCGTATCGAGATCGATGGAGGCAATCTTCGCGACATAGGTAAGTTGCGATAAATCTAGGCGCTTGGCTATGCCCGGTCCGACCTGGGCGGTATCGCCGTCAATCGTCTGCTTGCCGGTGAAGACGATGTCCGGCCTGCCGAAAGTCTCCCCAATTTTTGCGATTGCTTGCGAAAGAGCAAAGGAAGTCGCCAGCGTATCGGATCCGGCAAAATAGCGGTCCGTCAAGAGAACTGCTCGGTCAGCACCGTAACCGAGCGCCTTTCGCAGCGAGTCCTCCGCCATGGGCGGACCCATTGTGAGCACAGTAACCTCGCCACCATGAACGTCGCGCAGTTTGAGCGCTTCTTCGAGGGCGAACAGGTCGTAAGGATTGATGATGGTCGGAACACCCTGACGCATGATCGTGTTCGTCACCGGGTGCACGCGGATCTGTGCCGAATCCGGCACCTGCTTGATGCAGACTACGATATGCATTGGCGGTTTCTCTAAGCTCCCAGTCCGGATTCGTGCTTGGCGGTTCACCTCATTGCCTGCATCGTTCATGCCAAGTCGTCTTCCTGCCTCTATTCCAGAAGGTGGCTTCGTTTGCTTCCGAGGAGGCGTCATGAGGACTGGATTTGTCGACTTCTCGACATTGTCGCGTCGCAGCCGTGTCGGGCTCATTACTTTCCGAACCGCTTCAGTGCAGAGTCGAGCGGGACGAAGGCGCGGCCAGGTGCGGGACATATGTTTGGATCGTGGTCCCTTAGCACCTTGAACACACGTTGCGTGAGCGGCGAGGAAGTCGCGAAATCTTCGTAGGCGCGTTCCAGCTTGGCGCGCACCCGCGCGGCGATTACCTGGTTAGGCAGACCGGAGAAATCTTCTTCGGCAAGGTATTGGCCCACGCGCTTCATGATATGGAGCCGCGAGACATTCATCACTTTCGGGTCGTAGGAGACGTCAAGGCAGGCGAAGAAGTCCTCCGCGGCCGACAGGCCCTTCAGTCGCGCTAGGATATCGGTGCGATCGATCGGGCGGCTATCAGCGGAGCAGTTCATTGTATTCTCCCGGCGCGAAATTGTGGTGTCGATGCATTGGTGACATTGCTGACGGCGTGCCGACCTCTGGCACGGCGGCTGGGCAAGAGACTTGGCGATCTCAAGCTTTTCTGAAGTGGTGAAGGCGACCCCGAGTTTAACTGCTCTCCTTGCGCAGGGTCGTCACGTTGAGGAAGACCTCACGGCTCGTCGGCTATTGTGCCGCTCGGACCCGGGCCGGAATGAAGCTGTTCTGCACCTCGCCCGCACAGTCCAGCACTGGGAACGGCCCGTAGCTTCTCGGTGATCGCAGGCAGGACCTCAAGCACGCGGTCTACGTCATCTTCGCCGTTGTCACGCGACAAGGAGAAGCGGACTGCCCCACATGCCGCGTTCATAGCGATCAGAACATGGCTCGGTTCCAGTGAGCCAGAGGCACAGGCGGACCCGGCGGAACAGGCGATTCCCAGCCGGCTCAGGACAATTGGAATTGCATCGCCTTCGATACCTTCGAATCCAATGTTTGCAGTGTTTGGCAATCGCTCTTGCGGATCGCCGTTGATGGATGTGTTTGGGATGCGCTGGATGATCCCGTTCTCAAGGCGGTCGCGCAACCATTTTATTCGTTTTGTCTCGTCCATGAATTTCAAGGCGAGTTCGGCCGCCATGCCCAGTCCGACTATGCCGGGTGTGTTTTCAGTGCCTGCACGCCGGTCGCGCTCTTGGTGCCCACCCTTGATCATGGAGGAGAAGCGCACGCCACGTCTTACATAAAGCGCGCCTATCCCCTTTGGACCATGCAGCTTGTGGGCGGAGAGCGACAGCATGTCGATCGCGGTCGATTTCAGCTCAATCGGAAGCCTTCCGACCGCCTGCACTGCATCAGTGTGGAAAAGCGCGCCGACTTCCCTGGCTAGATCGGCAAGCTTAACCACGGGAAAGATCGTACCGGTCTCATTGTTCGCCCACATTATCGAGACGATTGCCACTTGTGGGGTGAGGGCGGTTCTGTAGGCGTCCAGGTCGAGCCGGCCGTAGTGATCGACTGGGATAATGTGCACCTTGACGCCGCGCGTCTTCTCAAGGTGCGCGCACAACTTCAGAACGGCCGGATGTTCAACCGCGGAAGTCACTATTTCCGTTCGGTCGGGCATCACCTCCAGCGCCGAAAGGATGGCTGTACTGTCGCTTTCAGTCCCGCCCGAGGTGAAGATGATCTCGTCCTCGAATCCCGCGCCGATGAGGGCTTGCAACTGTTGCCTCGCCTTTCTCACGGCTTCAGCAACCGATGCGCCATAGGCGTGCATGGACGAATGATTGCCAAATTGCTCCGTAAAGAAAGGCAACATCGCTCCAACGACTGCAGGATCAACCCGCGTCGTTGCGTTGTTGTCGAGATAGACAGGGTTCATGGGAGTGATCCTTCAACTGCTGAAATGATTCAAGGGTAGTCGGGCCATTGAACCTCTGGCGCATATCGTATCTGGTAAGGTGGGCGGCCGGGGGAGCGATGGCTTGGCTGACCGGTCGCTGTCGACATTGCCCTTTGGTGGCGGCATCCGCCGGGAATTCAGCTGTTTCGGGCAATTTTGTTTGCTTGCCCACGGCAACGATCGATGATCGCGATTTGGTGCATCACCGAACGCAATTGTTCCGGGCCGACAGTGCGTGTCGGCCGGTTCCAGAGCGCCGGCGGTTACCGGTTCGACGCAGTATTCCTTGGCGTCGCTATAGTCGAACATAGCCTGTTCCCTCGCAATCATTTGCAGGACTTGCCGCAGCCGCACGTCTCACGCGCATTGGGGTTATCGAAAACAAAGCCGGATGTTTCGAGCCCAGTGACGAAGTCCACGGTCATGCCGGCGGCATGGGGTTGGGAGCCTCTATCCATGAACACCTTGAGCCCATCTCGCTCGATGATCGCATCGCCCTCACGTGAGACGCTCTCCAGGCCCATTGAGTATTGGAAGCCGGCGCAGCCGCCGGCATGGACCATGATGCGAAATCCTTCCGCCGGCTCGCTGGCGCGGTAAAGAGCGGCCTTGATGGCGGCAACAGCGTTGTCGGTGAGCGTAATCATGGCTCGATTTCTCCTCGGTCCGGCGTTTTCGTGGATCATCTCGCATGGACCGTGCCAAAGGGAAGACGTGTCAAAAACCGTAGGACATCCCGACGTCTCTTATGCTCGATTGCTGGGGAGACGTCCGACAACCGACACTTACTGTCGGGTTTGTCGCGTCCGCGTCACAGGAAGGGCGCCTGAGTTCGCGATGCACTCACGCGTAAAGCAATGAACAGAGCCAAAGATGTTCAGAGCTTGCCGCGGAGCAACTGGCACGATTTTTGTGAAGCCTTCGTTGCGGCGGCAAAATTGCCGGCCGATTCACCTTTGGGTTGCCCTCGCAATCGAAGAACGAAGGAAAGCAATATGATCCATCAGACCCGCCTTGGTGGGAAAGCAGCACCGCCGGTGGTACCCGAATGCTCGATCGGCCGATTGGCGCCGACCACCCAACAATCGCTCGCTACCGGCGATTGGCCGCTGACCGCCCGGAGACAGGATTCGACTGGCATGTGCCTGACGATCGATCGCGTCCGCCGTGCACATCCCTGAGGCCCGTTTTTCGATCGATCGTCAAAAGAAGAACGGGGCAGGGGTAAAAACATGGATCAGCGCAAGAAGCGGTCGCCCAACGAAATCCGGCGTGCGTGGGAAGTCTGTCCGAACATTCCCGCGCGTGATTTCGCCGCCCAATTGGCCATTTCGGAAGCGGAACTGGTCGCGGCCCATTGCGGTTTCGGCGCGGCACGCATCGACCCGCGCGTCAATCACCTTCTGACGGGCCTCGAATTCGTGGGCGAAGTGACGGCGCTGACCCGCAATCAAGGTGCCGTGCACGAAAAGATTGGCGTCTTCAACAGAGTGATAACCGGCAACAATCACGCCATGGTCCTTGGTGACGAATTCGACCTTCGCGTCTTCCCGCAGGCTTGGAGGTATGGTTTCGCTGTTGAAAGGCGCCATCGCGGCGGAATCCAGCGCAGTTTGCAATTCTTCGACGCCGCCGGCGCAGCAGTGCATAAGGTGCATCTCAGGCCGGTCTCCAACCTTCATGCCTATCGAAAGCTGGTGGCCGAGCTCGTATCCGCCAACCAGGAGCCGACCATGTCGCTTAAGGCGAGAGTAGCCGACCTGGGCGCGAGGACTGCGGACTGGGCCGGCACGGTGGACGACCTACGCGAGTACTGGAGCCGGCTGACTGACGTCAACCTTCTAAAGACGCTCAAGCTCAGCCGCTGCCAGGCTTTGCGCATGGTCGGCCAGGATTACGCTTGGCTGCTCGACAATGCCGCAGTTGGCGCCGTGCTCCAGCGTGCGGCCGAAGACGAATTGCCGATCATGTGCTTCGTCGGCAACCGAGGTTCTATCCAGACCCATTCCGGCTTAATCAAGTCGGTCAAGCAGATCGGGCCGTGCATCCATGTGCTGGACGAAACGTTCCGGCTGCATCTCAGGACCCACCAAATCCGTGAGGTTTGGGCCGTGCGCAAGCCGACCAATGACAGTCACGTCACCTCGCTCGAAGCATATGGGTCCGACGGCAAGATCATCATCCAGTTGTTCGGTGCGCGCAAGGAAGGCGAACGCGAGCGCGACGACTGGCGGGTTCTGGCGGAAAACCTGCCTCGTTTCCCCGACAGCTACATGAGAAAAGACCGATCGTCGTCGGTGGGACGCCGGCGCCCATCTGCCTCCGCAGCCAGTAGCCGGGCATTGAAGCCGAGACCGGGGACACGATGACGCAATAAGCGCGCTGTATTATCGCAACGCGATGAGCAGGAAGCAATTTGGCGCTGCCCCATCGACCGCATGGTTACGACGAAGCCGCGGCCTTTGGGCCGAGCTCAGAGGTGACAATAGCGTGAACGCCGCCGACCGTCACTCCCCACCAGGCGGTCAGGTTTTGCGGTTCGGGCCGAGCAAAAATACTGTCAAGACAGCGAGGAACGTGGCAACCGCGCTGTAGACAAAGACACTGGCAATACCCGTGTGATCCACCAATAGGCCACCGCAAGTTGTGCCGGCTGCGATGGCCACTTGGAAGGTTATGACCATCAGTACACCAGCGCTCTCGGCCTGTTTCGGAGCGGCGCGTAGCACCATCCATGTCTGCAATCCGACCGGGACCGCGCCAAAAGCAAAGCCCCATACGGCAACTGCAATTGCCGAGGTCAAGGCCGATGCTCTCATGGTCAGGAGCGAGACAGCGGCTACGGCAATGAGCAGGGGCGGCAGGGCCGCGACCGCCTTGAGACTGTGTTTGGTGAGGAATGCGCCGGCTAAATTGCCGAAGACGCCGGCCGTGCCAAAAGCAAGGAACACGAGCGGGATTGACTTCTTGTCGAGCGCAGGAACGCTCTCGAGAAAGGCGCGGATGTAGGCGAAGCTGGCAAAATGGCCGGAAGCGACCAATAGCACGACTAGCACCGCAACCTTCATCGCCGGATTCTTCGCGACATCCAGCGGACTGCGGAATCTGCGCACTTCGATCGGAGGCAGTGGCGGAATGGTTACGAGTTGCACGAGCAGCGCAACGGCACTCACGATTGCGGCGACCTTGAACGAGGCTCGCCATCCCCAAATGTCACCGACATAAGCGCCGATTGGAGCCGCGCAGACGGAGGCGACAGAAACGCCGGTGAGGATGACCGACATGGCGCGCGGCATGAGGTGACTTGGAACCAGCCGCATCGCCAACGCTGCCGAAATTGACCAAAAACCACCAAGCGATATGCCAAGGACGACGCGTGCCGCCAGCAAAACCGGCAGCGACCCCGCAACCTCCGCCAGAACGTTCGACAGGATCAGCAGGAGCGTCATCGCCCAGATGACGACCCTGCGGTCCAGACGCTTTGTCACGATGGCGATTATCGGTGCCGAGATCGCCGCGACGATTGCGGCCGCTGTTAGCGCCTGTCCAGCCGTGCCCGTGGTGATACGGAGATCATGCGCGAGCGGTGTCAGAACGCTGGCGGGCAGAAACTCTGCCGTCACAAGCCCGAAGGTGCCGAAGGAAAGCGAAATGATGGCACCCCATGCAGGGCCAGAACGTTGATAGGGACTTTCTGGGTCAAGCCGATCTCGGTCGAACAAAGCCGCGTCCACTAAATCTGTCGCCGATTCGGTCATGAATGAGTTCTCCGGCTAGGAGCTGTTGCAGCAGGGGTGGCTACATCGCCGGGGATCAAAGCCGCGAGACCTTCCGGCGGCGGCCAGTCGGCATCAGTCGAGGCCTCGGAGCCCGACGCATCCGAGGCCTCATCGGAGGGCCGACGGACCCAACCGTCGACAATGCGGGAGAGTTCTCGGCGCGGTCGCATCGATCGCATTCGTCGAAGTGCGGTCTGTTCACTGCGAACCAAGCAAGCCGAACGCGGTGTCCTCGATCGAGGCCTTGATGGGGGGATGATCGACGATCTCTATATTGCTTTGAAGCAGGAAGTTCCGTCGCCATATGTGGTTATCCTGGCAGCCAGAATTGAGCGGTTGTCGCAAGCACCAAGGCGGTCGCAATGAGTGCAACGAGGCGGAAGTCTGATCGATGGCTGCGGTTCGATGGCCGCGCGATCGACAAAATTGAGGTGATGAGTTATCCCTTTTGAAGCCGTTGCTCCCAATTCTGGGATAAGGTAATTGCAGGCGGTCCCAGCAACGTCGGGCGGCCTTTTTGGTGATCGAATTCATGGGACGACACTCTCGGTCCGTGACGCATCTGCGAATGACTCCGCAAGTTCCGTGCCATCAACGACAAATCTGGCTCTGCTGAGCGGGTGGTGGAGGCACGAGCGTGGGCTATCCCAAGAGCTTGCCGCAAGGTTGTTCGAAGTTGAGGTGCCGGATAGACCGCAAATATGTCGGGCGGCCTGGGGTTGGCCAACACGAAGATGCGCAAGTTCAAAAGGACGAGCTGAACCCTTGCCGATATCCATCCGAGGCTGATCTGGAGAAGGTCAAGAACTGCGTCTTGAAGGCTTCCGCCGCACCGGCAAATGCTAAGCCAAGGTGCTGGGCAAGATGGACAGGGCCATCCAACCCGTCGACTGGACGCTCATTAATGGCGTCGGTGTGGCTCTGTAGCTGGCGAGAAAAACGCCCTGCTGAAAGACAAAAGCTCGTGTGGCCGGCTCTGAAGGACGGCCAATGAGGCATGCGAGGAGAGGCTATAGTCCATTCGTGTAGACTGATCTTGTCCTACGGAGGCGGCTAACCACCCCGCCAGACATCATCGAGGGGAGCGCCACTAGGCTCACCCCAAGTGTTGGTCGTTTCCACCTGGTGACCTCGGCCAAGTCACCAAGCCGCTTAGCGCAAGCTTTCGAACTGGATGCTCCCCGGGCACATGATCGGCTAGCGATCCCACCAGTTGAGTTGCTCCAAGTCGCTGTCTAGCATTCTACATTCTGTGTCCGACGCTGGACAAGAATGTTGCAATCCCGACCAGCAAGTCAGCGCAGGCGCCACCTGTTGCCCAGCAAACGGCAAGGATTATCGAAAGACGAATTCGGCACGGAGCTTGCACCGACGATTGCATGCAAATGCCGACAGCATCTCATGAACGGTCTCTCGATTCTGGCGCGGTTAAATCGCGGCCGGTTCCAGATCATGTCCCGCCCGAAATGGTGAGGGACTTCAACCTGTTTACGTCGCCCGGCATGTTGCCGACGGCTAACGGGGATCCGCATGCAGCGGTTGCTTGCGTTCATGCCGGGCCTCCGATCTTTTATTCAACCAGCAACACGCGCGACGGTCGGGGTACCTGGGTCATCACTCGCGCGAGCGACCAGCGCCGGGTGCTGCAGGACACCGAAACGTTTTCCAGCCATCGCAGCATCTTCGCCTCTGTGCTCGGCGAGAGCTGGCCGATGATCCCGCTTGAGCTCGATCCGCCATTCCACGGTGTTTTTCGCTCACTGCTCAATCCGCTGCTTTCGCCAAAGCGGGTAATGGCATTGGAGCCGGCTGTCCGGGAACGAGCGATCAAGCTGATCGACAGGATCGCCGCATCAGGCACGAGCTGCGACATCATGAAGGATTTTGCAGTTCCGTTCGCGGTCAATATCTTCCTTCGCTTTATTGGGCTTTCGGACAACGGACTAGAAACATTTGTCGGCTGGGCTAGAGATCTGCTCCACGGCGATAAGGAGCAACGACCACCCGCAGCCCGGACGATCGTGGCCTTCATCGACGAACTTGCCACCGAGCGCCGCAAGGAGCCGGTCGATGATTTCATGACCTTCATCGTGAAGGCAAAGGTCGAGGGTCGTCTGCTCAGTGACGAAGAAGTCCGTGGCATCGGCGTGCTTGTGTTCGTCGCGGGACTCGACACGGTCTCAGCAGCCATATGCTTCGACTTGGCCCATCTCGCGCGCAACCCCAAAGATCAGGAATTGCTACGAAGCGAACCTGACCGGATTGCCGTCGCTGCGGAAGAATTGCTGCGCGCCTATTCGACCATTCAGATGATCCGAGTGGCAACGAAGGATGTCGACTTCAAAGGCGCGCCGATCCGCAAGGGAGATTATGTTTCCTGTGCCACGATGATTGCCAATCGTGACCCGGCGGAATTCGAATGCCCGAATGAGATCGATCTGGCGCGCGAGGACAACCGGCACGCTGCCTTTGGCTATGGTCCCCATCGTTGTCTTGGCTCACACCTTGCCCGGCGGGAGATTGTCATTGGCCTGGAGGAGTGGCTGGCGCGCATCCCAGCCTTTCGGATCAAGACAGGGACTGAACCTATCACCTTCGGCGGCCATGTGTTCGGGATCGAGAATCTGATCCTGGAATGGTCCTGAAGTTTCAGCCAACGACATTGGAGTTCGCTATGCGTGTCGTCGTACATAAAGCCAGATGCCAGGGTCATGCGCGCTGCTGGGCGCGGGCGCCGAGAGTCTTCAAGCTTGATGACGCCGGCTACATCTTGCCCGGTGATATTGATGTTGCCGATGGGGAGCAACTGCTTGCCTCAAAAGGGGTACGAGCCTGCCCCGAACAAGCTCTGGAAGTTGACGAGCCCCCCGCTAACTCAGTTGTAGAGAGAGACACACGCAAAGTGCAGACTGGCATCGGGAAGGACAAAACAATCATACAATTCGCGACAGACCCTGTCGACCACGCGAAAATTACCGAACTGCGTGACCGAGAGGCGATCCGCAACTGCCTGTATCGGTACTGCCGCGGGATAGACCGCGCCGATGAGGCGGCGCTGCGTAGCGCATACTGGCCCGAAGCGTATGACAGGCACGGTCCCTATTGCGGACCGGCAGAGGACTTCATCCAATTTGCTCTCGGTCTGCCGGGGCACCGTAACATCCATCAAATCACGAACAGCCTGATCGACTTCATCAGTTCAGCAGAGGCCGCGGTCGAGAGCTATTTCACCGCGCTGCAACGCGGACCGGATACAGACCAAGAAATACGTCAGACGCTGCTTTGCGGCCGTTACTGCGATCTGTTTCAGAAGAGGCAGGACGAGTGGCGAATTGCGGAACGGACAGTCGTCTACGATTGGGTTGAGGAGCAAATCCCGCCAGCGATTCTTGAGGCAGATAGGTTCGGCCGGCGACAGCCGATTGGAGCACCACATCCAGACGATCCCATCTACCAGTTGCTCAAGGGTCACATCCCCACCGACCAAGATGGCGTCGAGGGTCCCCAACTGGGAGCTGCATAAGTGGGTAGGAATGGAGGATGAGCGCCCTACGGGAACGACATCTGTGTGGGGCCGCGACTGGCGGTCACTGCAACGATTTGGCTCGGCCCTTCATTCCGCCCAAGGTTGATGGGCTGAGATCACAAGCGGTCATCGTGGAGAAGCTCTCGTGAAACTGGCAGCACGCACCGTAATCATCACAGGCGCTGCGGGCGGGATCGGCCGTGCCCTGGTCGATATCCTTGCCGCGGACGGAGACACTGTAGTTGCGGTGGACCTTCCGGGCAGTGGTGTGGTTGAACTGGCTCGGGATCTCGGGTCGCCGCACGTCGGTCTGGAGTGCGATGTGTCGCGAGAGAAGGACATGCTCTCACTTTTCGGCCAGGTCGAAGCACGGTTCGCGCAAATCGATGTCCTCATCAACAATGCGGCGGTTGGACCCACGATGGATAGGATCATCGACACCGCTGTCGATACCTTCCGACGCGGCGTGACAGTGAACCTTATTGGGCCATTCGTTATGGCCCGGGAAGCGGCGCGGCGCATGAAGCCGGGCGGTGCGATCGTCAATGTGGCTTCGATGGCGGGCGTGGTCGGCAATCCCAGGCGCAACGCCTACGCAGCCTCGAAAGCTGGCGTGATCTCGTTGACAAAGTCCCTTGCATGCGAGTGGGCTATGCGAGGAATCCGCGTCACGGCGGTGGCGCCGGGCTCCGTCCGCACCCCAATGGTCACAGAACTGGCACGCGCTGGCAAAATGGACCTCGCGGCGATACGCCGCCGCGTGCCGATGGGGCGCTTGGCTCGCCCCGACGAGATCGCCAGGGTCGTGCGTTTTCTGAGCAGCACGCAGGCGCGCTACATCACCGGCTCGGTGCTGGCAGTCGACGGAGGCTGGATGTCATTCAACCAGCCGGGGGATGCTCACCCGCCGGTGGATGGTGCGCTCCAAGCCGAGCTCTCCTGTCCGGCCGAATGCACAGATGCGCGAATCGTGCTCGTCACCGGTGGCGCAAAAAGCATTGGCGCGGCCGTCGCTCGCCGCTTTGCCGCGAACGGCGACACCGTCGTGATTGCTGATAAAGATGGCACTGCAGCGGCAGAGCTGGCTACATCGCTCCCCGGCAAGCATCTGGCGAAATCGCTGGACGTGGCCGTCGAGAGCGATGTGGTGTCGATGTTCGAAGAACTGAGGGGACGCTTCGGGTATATCGATGTTCTGGTCAATAGTGCTGATACCGCCGACAGGATTGTGCCTGCGATCGAGCAACTGTCGAAACAGCTCGAACACGTCCTGGATGTCAACCTTACCGGCGCCTTCACCTGCGCGCGCGAAGCGATCAAGGCTATGCGCCCGGGCGGCGTGATCCTCAATCTCGGGTCGATCGACAGCTTTCTGCCGTTCGCGCCGCGCCATGCCTACGGCGCCTCCAAGGCGGGGATGGATATGCTGACCCGTTGCATGGCGGCCGAACTCGGGCCGGTCGGAATTCGGACAGCCACCGTCGCTCCTGGCCACATCCGCACGCCCGCACTTGCTCAGTTGGCCAAAGCCGGCCGCATCGACCTGACAGCAATCGGACGACGCATCCCCATGGGCAGGATGGGACGGCCAGAAGACGTCGCAGATGCATCGTTCTTCCTTGCTTCGTCTGACGCCTCATACATCAACGGCTCGATCCTCTACGTGGACGGCGGCTGGACCTCGTTCGGTGATGCGGGAAACGCCAGCGAGCTCTATGACGAATGTTTTGCGGAGGCCGCAGGTTAATTGCCAGGCCTTCGCAGGGCGACCGGCCGAGCATTATGAAGCCTCGGCTCCACGACGCACCTGAGGTGCTTGAGATCCAAGCATGCGCATGCCGAGCACATTCCCGGTCGGCTGACGTGTCTATAACGAGGAGAAATCATGGAATTTGCCACTTTCATTCTGGCCGCCCAGCGTGGCTATCACCAATCCTCAGAAAGCGTCATCCGCAACTCCATCGAACAGGCCGTCGCTTCGGAGCAGGCTGGGTTCAACACCGCGTGGTTTGCTGAGCACCACTTCAACAATTACAGCCTCATACCATCCCCGCTGATGATGGTGGCGCACTGCGGCGGCTTGACAAGCACGATTCGCCTGGGCACTGCCGTCTGCGTGCTGCCGCTTTACCAACCGCAGCGCCTGCTGTCCGAGATCGGCTTCGCCGACATCGTTGCGAACGGCCGTCTCGAGCTCGGCGTAGGCTTGGGATACCAGCAGTTCGAGTTCGAACGGTTCGGCGTGGACATCGATGAGGCGCCGGCCGTCTTTTCGGAATACCTGGACATCATTCTCAAGGGCCTCAACCAAAACGTCTTCGAACACGACGGCCAGTATGAGAAGATCCCCCCAACAGCGATTTCGGTCCGCACAGTCCAGCAGCCGACGCCGCCTATCTGGATCGCTGGCGGAGCCGCACGGATGGCTCGGGCCTACCGCGAGGGGCACAATTTTTTTGTCACAGCCTTCCACGACGGCTTAGAGACTTTGACCACACTGCGTGAATCAGTCGAGAGGGCGGCGGCATCCGAGGAAAAGAACGTCACCGACGTCAAGATATCGCTGCTGCGCTGCTGCTATGCCAGCCACGACGAGTTGGAGATCAACAGCTATCTCGACAATGCCCGCTTCCAGCGCCGGCTTTCTGAAGCCCTGCATCAGCGTCGCCAACAGAGCCACGATGGCTACCTGCTGCAGGAGACACCGACCCAGCAGGATCTGTCCTTCGAGACCATGCGCAAAAATTTGCCGATTGGCAGCGTAAATCGCGTGATTGATCGCCTGCTGGAAGAGATCGATATCTTGAAACCGGACCAGATCGCAGTTCAGACTCAATTGGGCGACTTCGACCAAAAGACGATGCTGCGCCAGATCGAGCTCTGGGGCGACAAGATCATCCCTGCGGTCAACAAGGCGCTTTGTCATGCCGGAAGCTGAAGCCGGCCGTTACGATGATGGCTGCCTATCCAGCGCGCAATGGCGTGGGTCCGAGCTAGGGAGGAGCTTCGATCAGCATGTGCTGCCCTGCGTACATTCACGTTCGCTTGAGGAGGTCCAGGCGGGCGAGGTGTTGGCGACGGAGGGGACAGGCCTTTCGTCTGTCGAATTGCGTGATGTCTTGGCCGCAACTTTCCCGTCTACCTCCAGCAGCGTATTCGCTTTGGAGGAGTTGAGCGAGCCCGAGCCGGAACTGGAAGAGGAACTGCTACGCCGGCTGCTGCTAGCGCATGCTGCGCCGGCCGACCCGGCGAGCGCCCGCTTGGCCAAGATCATCGCCCGGCGTGCGATGCGCATGGACCATCTTTGGCGGGATCTTGGCCTCTCAAATCGCGCTGAGCTCAGCCGCCTGCTTGCCAGACATTTTCCCGCGCTGGCGGCAGGCAACACAGAAAACATGAAATGGAAAAAGTACTTTTACCGCAAGCTGTGTGAGGCCGAAGGCTTTTCGTCATGCACAGCACCCAGTTGCGGGGAATGCCATGACTTCGAAAGCTGCTTCGGCCCGGAGGAAGTTGAGAGTCGCCTCTCGCCGACCACGAATGTCGGTTAGTCACTTCGCTTGATCGCAGCTGCGGACAAACGCTTATCGCGGCGCCGTCGTATGGAGGAAGGGATGTTCATCGCCTCGCGATATTTGGTGACGGTACGGCGAGCGACATCGATGCCGGTCTCCTTGAGTTGAGCAACGATGTCTTCGTCGGAATGTACCTTGTCGAGCGATTCTTCGGCTATGATTGCCTTGATCCGATGGCAGACAGCTTTGGCGGAGTGCGCATCGCCGCCCTCGCAGGATGCGATTGGCGCAGCGAAAAAATACTTCAGCTCGAACACCCCGCGCGGAGTCAACATGTACCTGTTCGAAGTCACCCGGCTTACCGTCGACTCGTGCATGCCGATCTCGTCAGCGACATTTTTGAGACAGAGAGGCCGCAGATGGGCGGCGCCGTGTGTAAAAAAGGCATCCTGCTGGCGCACGATTTCGGTCGCAACCTTAAGGATCGTCTTAGCGCGCTGCTTGAGACTGCTGATCAGCCAGTTCCCTTTTTCCTGGCAATTGTCGAGAAACGCTTTGCCTTCCGGATTTTGCTTGGTCAGCTGCGAGATTTCGGCGACATAGGTGTGGTTGATCAACACTTTGGGCAGCGTGGCCGGATCAAGCTCCACCCGCCATCCACCTTCGGACTTGGGCATTACCCAGACGTCCGGTACGATGGTTTCCGGCGTCCCGGACTGGAACCGGTCTCCAGGCTTGGGATCGAGCGCGCGGATTTCGTTCCTCATGTCGAGGAGATCCTCCTCGTCGACTCCGCAACGCTGCTTCAATCCCTGAAAATCCCCCCGTGCAAGCATCTCGAGATTGGCGACCAAAGCTGCCATAGCCGGGTCGAACCGGTCTTGCTGGCGCAGCTGAATCTCCAGGCATTCGCTGAGAGTTCGCGCAAAAATGCCCGGCGGATCAAATTGCTGCAAGATTCCGATGACCCGTTCCACATCAGCTTGCCGAACGTTTAACGTCCTGGCCAGATCGAAAAGGTTTACCTGAAGATAGCCAGTGTCCTCCAGATGAGCGGCGAGCTGTCCGGCAATCAGCCGCTCCTGGGGGGTGAACGGGTTGAGGGCGACCTGGCGGGCGACATGGTCGTGCAATGTTTCGGTGTGGGCGGTAA
>NZ_RZPI01000349.1:0-5761 GCF_003998715.1 Mesorhizobium sp. M7A.F.Ca.CA.002.15.2.1 | reverse complement strand
CGCGCTCAGCCAGGGGTACAGCTATGTCGGCGAAGATCGCGTCGTGCCCTACGAGACGACGGAGGCGCTGGCGCCGGCGCTGCTGAAGAAACTTGTCGCGACGCCATTGCCGGACGGCGTGCTGCTCAACGTCAATTTTCCCAACTGCACGCCCGAGGAAGTCGCAGGCACGGTGGTCACCTCGCAGGGCAAGCTCGTGCACTCCCTGTGGGTCGACGAGCGCCGTGACGGGCGCGGCCTGCCTTACTACTGGTTGCGTTTCGGCCGCGAGCCGGTCGAAGGCAAGCAAGGCACCGACCTCTACGCCTTGCGCAACCGGCTGGTGTCGGTGACGCCGCTGCAGCTCGACCTTACCGCCCATGAAATCCGTGACCAACTGAGCAAGGCGCTCGCATGAACCAGGGCCTCCCGATCGACGACCGCGAAGGTTTTGCCGCCTTTCTGCTGCGTCTGCGCGGCCGGGGGACTGTGCCGAAGGCGCTGATCGCGGCCTTCGAGGCGACGCCGCGGCGCGGCTTCCTGGCGGCCCAGTTCCATCAGATCGCCTGGTCGGACCGCATGCTGCCGATCGAATGCGGCGAGGCGATCGAAGGCGCCGACATGCAGGCGGCGGTGATCGCCGCACTCACCATCGAGCAGGGCAACCGCGTGCTCGAGATCGGCACCGGCTCGGGCTACACCTCGGCGGTGATGTCGCGGCTGGCCGCGCGGGTCATCACCACCGATCGCTACAAGACGCTCGCCGAGCAGGCGCGGCAACGCTTCGAGGCGCTCGGCATCGGCAATGTGATCGTGCGCCACGCCGATGGTTCCGGCGGGCTGCCGAATGAAGGGCCATTTGACCGCATCGTCGCCTGGGCTGCCTTCGACAGCCTGCCGCGTTTCCTGCTCGACCAGTTGTCGAGCGGCGGTATCGTCATCGCTCCGATCGGCCCCGAAGAGGGCGAACAGGTGCTGGCCAAGCTGACCAAGGTCGGCAGCCGCTTCGAGCGTGAAGACATCGGCCTCGTTCGCCTGCAGCCGATCCTGCGCGGTGTTGCCGCTGTTATCTAGCGCGGATGTCGATGTTCGGCCGCGTCGTGCGCCCGTCTTCGACCCCGGCTGACCTGACCCGAAATCTTCGCACGGCTCGCTCTCTAATATTTTAAGAAAAATTGCGTCGGATTCCATGAGGTTAACCGTCGAGTAACATTAACGCGCTTTAATCATGCCTAGTTTGTACCGGGTATGTGCGGGTTAGTGCGATGCAACTCAGTGTTTTGAAGACAAACGGTCGCAATCTGGCGCGAGGCTGCGCCATTCTGATGGTCGCGGGTGCTGCTGCGGGGTGCAGTTCCCAGGTTTCGCGGTTCAATGGCGTCGACGACGTCTTTACATCCTCGACCAACAATCAGCGCGCCATCATCAACAAGCAGGATGCCGTACAGCAGCCCTATCCGGGCGATGTCGCCGCCGCTCCGATCGATGGCAGCCATACACAATCGGTCAGCCGCTCCAGCCTCGAGCCGGTCTCGACGCGGCCGCTGCCGCCGCCCGTTGCCCAAGCGCAGCAGGCGCCGGCATCGAAGCCGGTGCGCACCGCATTGGCCCCGGCACCGCATGTCGACAGGACCACGACCGGCACCGTCGCTCCGGCGGCGTCGCCTTTCAAGGTTTCGCAACCTGACGAACCCCGCGTGGCTGCTTCCGGCACTCCGCATGCAACCGAGATCGTCGTCAGGGACGGCGAAACGATCGGCGGCCTGGCGCAGCGCTACAAGGTGCCGTCCGACGTGATCATGAAGGTCAACGGGCTGAGCGCGACCAAGGGGCTGAAGACCGGCCAGAAGCTGGTCATCCCGGCCTATGCCTATTCCAGCAAAGGCGAGGCGAAGGTCGCGGATGCCAAGCCGGCGAAAGACGGCAAGCACAACCTGCCGGCCACTGCGCCGGACAAGGTCGCCGTTCTGCCGCAGCAGCCGAAGCCTAAGGAAGGCAAGTCCGCCGCTCAGGTCGACGCGTCGGCCGCAGCAAACCAGCCCAAGGAGCCCAAGCCGCAGGTTGCCAAGACGACCGGCGCTGCCGGGACCTACACGGTCCAGTCGGGCGACACGATGTCTTCGATTGCCAGGAAGACCGGCGTCGGCGTCGTTGCTCTAAAGCAGGCCAACGGGATGAAGGACGGACTGCTCAAGATCGGCCAGACCCTGAAGGTGCCGGCCGGCGGAACCGCGACCGTCGCCGCTGCCAAGCCGGCCAAGGTCGATCCGGTGACGACGGCCACCACGCAGCCCGCGGCAAAGACCACGCCGTCTGAAACGCTGGCGTCCTACACGCCGCCGAAAAAGGATTCGAAGGTCATCCAGCAGGCCGAGGCCGACGATGCCGTCGCGCCAGACGCCACCGGCATCGGCAAGATGCGCTGGCCGGTGCGCGGCCGCGTGATTTCCGGTTTCGGCTCGGGCAAGGACGGCGTCGATATCGCCGTGCCGACGGGCACACCGGTCAAGGCGGCCGAGAACGGTGTCGTCATCTATGCCGGCGACGGCCTCAAGGAATTCGGCAACACGGTGCTGGTGCGCCACGAGAACGGCCTGGTCACCGTCTACGGCCATGCCAGTTCGATCGAGGTGCAGCGCGGCCAGAAGGTCAAGCGCGGCCAGGAGATCGCGCTGTCGGGCATGAGCGGCACGACGGACTCGCCGAAGCTGCACTTCGAAGTGCGCAAGAATTCGGCGCCAGTCGATCCCTCCGGTTATCTCGAATAGTCGGGGCTGTTTCGAATAGAAGAAAAAAAGCAATTTGCGGGCCGTCTGACCTCCAGTCCGGCCCGCCGGCTCAGCCCGTTCCGAAAGGAGCGGGCTTTTTCAGTTCCGGTGCGACGCGCCAGTCTTCAAGCTTCAAAGATGGTCGCGCAGAGTGTCGGCGATCATGACGCCAAGGCTGCTGGCCTTGACGCCGAGAAGCGTCTCCGCGTCGGAGGAATCGACCAGCAAGGGTTTGTCGAAGAGATAGCTCATCTCGATGAGCTCATGCATGCCCAATGCTTCCATTTCGGAGATGGAATAGGAGCGTGTTCCTGGAATTTCACGGTGAAGCATTGCCGCGGTCGCCCGGATGAGTTCCCGGGGTGGGGCGTGTTGCGATGGAACATGGAACGCCCGTCCCCATTCGCCCGTGTAGCGCGAGGCAGCGACCAGTGTCCTGGCCACGTCCTTCGTGAAGGACCAGGCGTGAGTTGCGTCGAGGTTTCCGATGAAAGCCGTCGGTTTCCCTTCGATTATGGAGGGCAGCGCGACCAGTGAGAAAGAGCTGATCGCGCCATGTCCAAGATAATCGCTGGACCGCACTTCGACGGCCGGCACGTCCGCACGGACCGCCCGCTGCCACATGATCGTCCGGGCGGTTCCTTTCTTCGAAGTCGGATCCAGAGACAGGTCGGAGTGAAGCGGGCTTTCGGCATCTTTGCCATAGCCATAGAGATTTCCGAGCACCACAAGCTTCGCGCCGACCGCTTCGGCAGCCCGCACGGTGCCGTCGATGATTGGGAAGAAGTCGGTCGGCCAGCGGTGATAGGCGGCCATGGCGCACATGAAGATCGCGTCGGCGTTTCGGCTGATACGCGCCAGTTCCGCGGCATTGGTGGCGTCGGACTGCACGGTCCGGACGTTTTGCAGCGCGTTCGAACCGACACTCCGGCTCGTCAAGACAACATCATGGCCTTCTTCGCCCAGAAGCCGCGCGGTCTCGCGACCAACCGGGCCTGCTCCCACAACAACATAGAAACTCATGGCATAACCTCTCATCCAAGTTTTATGGAGAGGCGTAGGTACATAGCCACGGCATTGAAAATCGCGCGGGAATTGCCAAGTCTTGAACAGGTTTTGCCATGAATCGAGAAAGCATGCTCTCGCAAGTCGCCCCGGCCCGATCCCCGTCCGACGTAACATTGGCCTCCCGGCATGTCGAAGCCGGGGTCCATCGTCTGCTCCGGGCGCCACACCATCGCATCATGGTGCATGCAAGTGCCGCGACGCGCTCCTACTGCCATGAGGTTCGACGATATTTCGTCAGGCGCGCCGGCGATATCGACCTGGTGCCCGCCGGTCAGGAGGGTGGGTTCGAGGCTGAGACCCCGTTCGACACGATCGAGATCGCGTTACAACCGGCCTTGATGGAAAGGGTGGCAGCCGAACTTGGCAAGGCGCGCGCATTGCCGCTCGGCACACGTCACCTGCTTCGTGACCAGCGCATCGAACACCTCGCGCGAGCACTGGAGAGCGATCTCAATGCGAAGTCGCCGAGCGGGTCGTTGTTTGCCGACAGCATCGGCGCCGCGCTCGCTGTGAGGCTGCTTGGCCTCGGTGAACCTGATATCGATCGCGCGAACCGGCTGTCGGATACTCAGCTCAAGCGCGTGCTGGAGCATATCGAGGTTGCGCTGCACGAACCCCTATCGATCCATCGACTGAGCCGGGTTGCCGGCGCCAGCAGTTCGCACTTGCGGACATGGTTCAAGGCGGCGACGGGCTTCACCCTGCACCGCTACGTGCTACGGCGTCGCGTCGAACGCGCACGCGTCCTGCTGCAGCAAGGCGATCTCAGCACAAGCGAGGTGGCGGAATTGACGGGCTTCGCGCACCAGTCACATCTGGCGCATTGGATGCGGCGTGAGATCGGCCAAACGCCGCGTGATTTGCGGCGGTCGCAGCCGCCCAAATGATCTTGTCATCGGATGGCGTTGGCGACGCTATCCAACGCATCAGTCCTTCAGCGGTTTGC
The DNA here is from genome assembly GCF_003998715.1 of Mesorhizobium sp. M7A.F.Ca.CA.002.15.2.1. NCBI lineage: Bacteria > Pseudomonadati > Pseudomonadota > Alphaproteobacteria > Hyphomicrobiales > Phyllobacteriaceae > Mesorhizobium > Mesorhizobium sp. M7A.F.Ca.CA.002.15.2.1. The sequence continues at coordinate 1,000 of NZ_RZPI01000349.1, read as the reverse complement.
CGAGCCGGCCAGCCAAATCCTGGGTGAACTGCCAGGCGACGCGGCCCGAGCGGCTGCCGCGCGTCGTCGCCCATTCCAATGCTTCGGCGCGCAGCGTGTCGGGATCGATTGTCAGCCCGTGATGGCGGACATAGCCGTCGATCATGTCGAGATACTCGTCCTGCGAACATTTGTGGAAACCGAGCCACAGCCCGAAGCGGTCGGACAGCGACACCTTTTCCTCGACCGCTTCGGACGGGTTGATCGCGGTCGAGCGTTCATTGTCGATCATGTCGCGCGGCAAAAGATGGCGGCGGTTCGAGGTGGCGTAGAAGATGACATTGGCTGGACGGCCCTCGACGCCGCCTTCGAGCGCTGCCTTGAGCGATTTGTAGGAGGTGTCGTCATGGTCGAAGGAGAGGTCGTCGCAAAACAGGATGAAGCGGAAGGGCGCCGCCTTCAGCAGACCCATCAGCTTCGGCAGCGTGTCGATGTCCTCGCGGTGGATCTCGATCAGCTTCAACGGCAGGTCGGACCTGGCCTTGGCGTTGATCTCCGCATGCACGGCCTTGACCAGCGACGATTTGCCCATGCCGCGCGCGCCCCACAACAACACATTGTTGGCCGGGTAGCCGGCAGCGAAGCGTTCGGTGTTGTCGACAAGGATGTCGCGGACGCGGTCGACGCCACGGATCAGTCCGATGTCGACGCGGTTAACCCTGTGCACCGGTTCCAGATAGCCCGGATCGGCCTGCCAAACGAAGCAATCAGCCTCGCGGAGGTCGGTTTGGGGCACCGGCGGCGGGGCAAGGCGGCTCACCGCTTCGATCAGCCGGTCGAGTTTCTGGTTCAGGGCCTCAATGCTGCTGTCGGTCATGTCTGTCTTTTGTTTTCGCGTTTTTGATGTCTTGGGGCGTGAAGCTGCCCGATTTCGCCTGATACAAAACCGGTTGCAACCTTTTGTTCGAGCATAATTTTTTGCGGAAACCGGCTCGCGCTTTTTGCGATCCTGCTCTAACAC
>NZ_RZPI01000348.1:0-5761 GCF_003998715.1 Mesorhizobium sp. M7A.F.Ca.CA.002.15.2.1 | reverse complement strand
GAGTTTGACCAGCAGGGCCGGCGGAGGCTGCGAAATGGAGAGCCGGCCGTTTTCGAACGCCGGCAGACGGCGGACATGCGCGTTTCGCATCGGGGGCAGAAATCCCTGGGGAAAAGCGCTACATATAGACAAAAGGGACCGGACCAATGCGCATCGAGCGTCGTTTCACCAAGCCAGGACAGTCCGCCTATGCGGAGATCGAATTCCGCAAGGCGCTTTCGGAGATCAAGAATCCGGATGGCTCGGTGGTGTTCCGCTTGGACAATATCGACGTGCCGGCGCAGTTCTCCCAGGTCGCAGCCGATATCCTGGCACAGAAATATTTCCGCAAGGCCGGTGTTCCGGCACGCCTGAAGAAGATCGAAGAGAACGACGTCCCCTCCTTCCTGTGGCGCTCCGTCGCCGATGAGGCGGAACTCGCCAAGCTGCCGGAAGCCGAGCGCTACGGTTCCGAGATCGACGCCCGCCAGGTCTTCGACCGCCTTGCCGGCACCTGGACCTATTGGGGCTGGAAGGGCGGCTACTTCAAGGCGTCGGAAGAAGACGCACGCGCCTTCCGTGACGAGCTTGCCCACATGCTGGCCACCCAGCGCGTCGCGCCGAACTCGCCGCAATGGTTCAACACCGGCCTGCACTGGGCCTATGGCATCGACGGCCCGAGCCAGGGCCACTTCTATGTCGACCCGTTCACCGGCAAGCTGACCAAGTCGAAATCCTCCTACGAGCATCCGCAGCCGCATGCCTGCTTCATCCAGGGCGTACAGGACGACCTCGTCAACGAGGGTGGCATCATGGATTTGTGGGTGCGTGAAGCGCGCCTGTTCAAATACGGCTCCGGCACCGGCTCCAACTTCTCGCTGCTGCGCGGCGAAGGCGAAAAACTGTCCGGTGGCGGCCGCTCGTCGGGCCTGATGAGCTTCCTCAAGATCGGCGACCGCGCGGCGGGCGCCATCAAGTCGGGCGGCACGACGCGCCGCGCCGCCAAAATGGTCATCGTCGACGCCGACCATCCCGATATCGAGGAATTCATCGACTGGAAGGTCAATGAAGAGCAGAAGGTCGCCTCGCTGGTGACCGGCTCGAAGATCGTCAAGAAGCATCTCGAAGCGATCATGAAGGCCTGCGTCAACTGCGAAGGCAATGGCGACGACTGCTTCGATCCGTCGATCAACTCCGCGCTGAAGCGCGAGATTAAGGCGGCCAAGAAGTCGGCCGTGCCGGAGAACTACATCTACCGCGTCATCCAGTTCGCCAAGCAGGGCTATAGCTCGATGTCGTTCAAGACCTACGACACAGACTGGGATTCGGACGCCTACCTCACGGTTTCGGGCCAGAATTCCAACAATTCGGTGTCGCTGAAGGATAATTTCCTGCGCGCCGTCGAGGACGATGCCGACTGGCACCTGACCGCCCGCAAGGACGGCAAGGTACTGAAGACGCTGAAGGCCAGGGATCTCTGGGAAAAGATCGGTTACGCCGCCTGGGCGTCGGCCGATCCGGGCCTGCATTTCAACACGACGATGAACGACTGGCACACCTGCGCTTCCGCCGGTGCGATCCGGGCGTCCAACCCGTGCTCCGAATACATGTTCCTCGACGACACGGCCTGCAATCTCGCCTCGATCAATCTGCTGCCCTACCGCAACGCCGACGGCACGATCGACATCGCAGCCTACGAGCACACGGTGCGGCTGTGGACCATCGTGCTCGAAATCTCCGTCATGATGGCGCAGTTCCCGTCGAAGGAGATCGCCAAGCAGTCCTACGAATACCGCACGCTCGGCCTCGGCTATGCCAATATCGGCGGCCTGCTGATGACGTCGGGCATTCCCTACGACTCCGACGAAGGCCGCGCGATCTGCGCCGCACTCACCGCGATCATGACCGGCATGGCCTATGCCACCTCGGCCGAGATGGCCGGCGAACTCGGCGCCTTCGCCGACTACGACCGCAATGCCCAGAACATGCTGCGCGTCATGCGCAACCATCGCCGTGCCGCCTATGGCGAGAAGCAGGGCTACGAGAAGCTCGCCGTCAACCCGGTGCCGCTCGTCGCTTCCGACCTGAAGCAGCAGGACCTTGCGACCCACGCCAAGGCCGCCTGGGACCGCGCCATCGAGCTCGGCGAGGAGCATGGCTACCGCAACGCGCAGGCGACCGTCATCGCGCCGACCGGCACGATCGGCCTGGTCATGGATTGCGACACCACCGGCATCGAGCCCGACTTCGCGCTGGTGAAGTTCAAGAAGCTGGCCGGCGGCGGCTATTTCAAGATCATCAATCGCGCCGTGCCGGAAGCGCTGCGCACGCTCGGCTATTCCGAAGCCCAGATCGCCGAGATGGAGGCCTATGCGGTCGGCCACGGCAACCTCAACCAGGCGCCGGCCATCAACCCCGGCGCGCTCAAGGCCAAGGGCTTCACCGACGAGAAGATCGCGGCGCTCAACGCAGCCTTGAAGTCGGCCTTCGACATCAAGTTTGTCTTCAACCAGTGGACGCTCGGCGCCGACTGGGTGAAGGAGACGTTCGGCTTCACCGACGAGCAGCTCAACGACTTCTCGTTCGAGATGCTGCCGGCGCTCGGCTTCTCCCGCAAGGACATCGAGGCCGCCAACATCCATGTCTGCGGTGCGATGACGCTGGAAGACGCGCCGTTCCTCAAGGCCGAACACCTCGCCGTGTTCGATTGCGCCAGCCCGTGCGGCAAGATCGGCAAGCGCTCGCTGTCTATCAACAGCCACATCCAGATGATGGCGGCGGCACAGCCCTTCATTTCCGGCGCGATCTCCAAGACCATCAACATGCCCAACGATGCGACGGTGGAAGACGCCAAGGGCGCCTACATGCTGTCGTGGAAGCTGGCGCTGAAGGCCAACGCGCTCTACCGCGACGGCTCGAAACTGTCGCAGCCGCTCAATTCCTCGCTGCTCGCCGATGGCGAGGACGACGAGGATGAAGCCGTCGAGCAGCTGCTCGCCGCACCTGCGGCAGCACGTGCCGCACAGATCACCGAGCGGATCGTCGAGCGCATCATCGAGCGCGTGTCGCGCGAGCAGGAAAAGCTGCCCGGCCGCCGCAAGGGTTACACGCAGAAAGCCAAGATCGGTGGCAACACCATCTTCCTGCGCACCGGCGAATATGACGATGGCCGTCTCGGCGAGATCTTCATCGACATGAACAAGGAAGGCGCGACTTTGCGTGGCCTTCTCAACAACTTCGCCATCGCCATTTCGTTGGGCCTGCAATATGGCGTGCCGCTCGACGAATATGTGCACGCCTTCACCTTCACCAAGTTCGAGCCGGCCGGCATGGTGCAGGGCAATGACGCCATCAAGAGCGCGACGTCGATCCTCGACTACGTGTTCCGCGAGCTGGCGATCTCCTACCTCGGCCGCAACGATCTCGCCCATGTCGACCAGTCGGACTTTTCCAACACCGCACTTGGCCGTGGCATCAGCGAAGGCAAGACCGATGCGGTCTCCAAGGGCCTGACCCGTGGCGCCTCGCCGGTGAAGCTGGTGTCGCGCGTCAGCGGCAACGATCCGAAAGGCTTTGCGGCCCCCTCGGGCGCCCCTGCCCGCTCGGCACCGACCGCCTTCTCCGGCTCCAACGTGCTGGCGCTGAAACCCGCCAGCGACGAAGCGGTCGCCTACAAGCGCGACTATGAGGAGCGGGCAAAGGAATTGGCCGAGGACATCGCCTTCGAGGAAGCGGCGGGTGTTGCTTCCGACGCCACGGCTGCGCTGTTCACCGACGCCGCGGCCATGGAGGCGGCGGAAGCCAAGAAACTCGCCAACGACCGCCGCGCCAAATCGCTGCTCCAGGGCTACACCGGCAATTCCTGCTCCGAGTGCCAGAATTTTACCATGGTGCGGAACGGGACCTGCGAGAAGTGCGATACGTGTGGCTCGACGAGCGGGTGCAGCTGAGCTAATTCACGCGCGCTGTCTGTCTGCTGCCAACAATGCGACTCCGCTCTCAGCAGAAGAGATATGCTGAGAGCGGAGGTCTATAAAAATGCCGCCAGAGCCCAAGCAACAGCACTATATTCCGGAAACTTATTCGAAGCATTTCTTGGATGGAGACGGCTGCATCAAAGTCTACGATACGTGGGAAGATTGTAGGCTTTTCTGCACCTCTCCAAAATCGGTATTCAAAGAGAAATACCTATACTCACAACCAGTTCATGCTGAAGCGCGTTTTGACAACGCGATCGAGAGACTTTTTTCCGACACGATAGAAAGCGGCTGGGACCGAGCTGTGAACATTATCGCGGAAAAGAAACCGCTCTCACTTGATGAAATTAAACATTTCACCGAATTCCTTTTGTCCATGCGATGCCGTGTACCCAACGCGCTTAGATCTGTTATGAGCCTTTTGCGAGACTCTGTTGCTAGGATATCGGACGCAGTTTCACCTCCCGTACCCGAGGCTCTGTTGGAAATTTATCGCAAGACGACAGGAGATGTATCGAGCCAGATTAGAATGCAGGATTTGATAAACGCCGGCATAATTCAAATAAACATTGACCCGCATACCGCCCTTCTTTCGATGCCAAATATCATTCGAGGCATGCTTCCTGTAATGAATCGGTACAACGCGCCTGTTTTTATACACAACGAGACAGGCGTCGATTTTATTTCTAGCGATAACCCCGTGTGCTACTTCAAATCGGGAACACCAATAGGTAAAATAGTTCCATACAGTGTCGGAAATTTTGATGATTTTGAACTTGTCTTCCCTATAACTCCGCGCATTGCGATGTATCTGGACACCCGAAGGCAGACGGATGCAATGCATAGAGAAGTACGCAACCGCCGGGCGATAGATCGCATCAATGAGGTCGTGGCTCTTTTTGCTGATCGCTATATATTTAGCCAACGGGGAGACATCGAGACCTTAGTATCCAACTTTTTCGATAAAGGGCCAGTTCCGGACTTCGAACGCTCGATAGTTGGTAACGGCTTGGTGCAGCGAATAAGCTACAAGATCGGACAGCCCTCCGCTCTATCGAATGCGTGGGAATACCCATTCCGACGATGAGGATGCAACAGGGCGTGAGCCGCTACACTGACTATCCACCTAGGGAGTGAAGTGCGTGTGTTACGCGGTGGTGATTGAAAAGGCGGGAAATAACTTTTCCGCTTATGTGCCGAATTTACCCGGCTGCATCGCGACCGGTGCAACTGTACGCGAGGTGGAAGCCGAGATTCGCGATGCAATTCGCTTTCACATCAAGGGTTTGCGGGCCGATGGGTTGAATGTGCCGAAGGTGTTAGCTTGGCAGAGTGCGTAAAGGCATAAAGCCACGAACCAGACCGGCACTACAGGTAGATGAACTTCACACCCACGTTATTGAGCGCGGTTTCTTTTGGAAAAATTTATGACAAGCGCTATTGGTTTGACGCCTATAGACCTCCTAACAACAATTTTGGTAGTTATTACGGGCGTATACGCCTGGCTAACTTATAAGATAGCCCACTCAAATAAAATGATGGTCATAGAAATACAGAAGCAGATCGAGGTTCAAACGCGGCCTGTAATTGCTTTGAATATCGAAATTCAACACCATACTATTTTTGTTGCTCGAATCTGGAACCGAGGCTCCTCATCCGCCGAGAACCTTAAACTGACGGTCGACAGAGACTTCTATCGCTTTGGGGAAACCGTTGGAGAATCAAAAAATATTTCTGATATGTATATTTTCAAAAACACATTGGCTGCACTCGCGCCTGGCGATGGATTCTGGATCGATCTTTGT
>NZ_RZPI01000347.1:0-5762 GCF_003998715.1 Mesorhizobium sp. M7A.F.Ca.CA.002.15.2.1 | reverse complement strand
GTGCAGCACGAAATCGACATCGAGCCAGCCGCTTGCGGCATCCAGCGCCCGGATCGTGTAGACCCGCACGGCAAGAGCATCGTCGCCCGAAGGCCAGACAATCAGGCCGTCGGCGCCCATCGTCGGCCAGAGCGGCTGGCGGCCAGCCGGCGGCAGCAGCAGCCGCATGTGCAGGCCGCCATGGCTGAACCGGCCGAGATCCTTGCCGGCGAAGCGCAGACGCTGCATATGCGCCGAAATCCGCGTCGACGACATCACCGTGATCTCGCGGAAGAAGACCGGCGTGCCGGCGTCAACGCCGTCGCCTTGCCAATGAATGCCCCTGGTCGTGCCGAGATGTTCGGCGACATGGCCGGCAACCGTCATCTTCATGTAGGACAGGCAGGTTTCGTCGGACGCCGCGACGCGGATCAGTACGCTTTCATCATCGAGCGTGGCGCTCAACGAACCATAATAGAGGCGAAGCTCCCATTGGTCGGCGACGCCGGTGTCGATCTCGAATTCGCTGTGCTCGGCGCGCAGCCGGTCCATCACCGACCTGATCGCCGCGTCGCTGATCCGGGTTTGCGCGCTCAATTGGTCCATCATTCAAGTCCTATGCAACAGTTCGGGGCAAGCGCCGCAGCGCCCCCGCGGTCAGCGGCATGCCACAGCCGCTCAAGCGCTTCCACACAAACATGACTATCACTGTCATATTATGCGATGAACGCCTAGCGCGCCGCAAGGCGATCGGGAAGGAAATCGACGAACACGCGCACCTTCGGCGACAAATGGCGGTTGGAAGGCCACAGCATCCGGAACTGGCCACGGCCGTCGACATGACCGTCGAGAACGGTACGCAGCCTGTCTTCGTGCAGCGCCTCACGCACCAGGAAATCCGGCATGCAGGCGATGCCGAGGCCGGCGATCGTGGCGCCCTTCAATGCTTCCATGTTGTTGCAGGTCAGCATCGAGCGGATCTGCGGTTCAGCGCTTCCGGTTATGAACGGCCACTCCAGCAGCCTGCCGCTGTTGAGGAAGCGGAAGTTTATGCCGAAATGCCTGATGAGATCCGCCGGCTCGCCGGGTGTGCCATGGCGCTCGAGGTAGGAGGGCGCCGCGCACAGCAGCATGCGGAAGGGCGCAACGGGTCTCGACACGAGGCGCGAATCAGGCAGCTCGCCGCTGCGGATCGCGACATCGATGCCCTCGTCGATGACGTCGACGATCCGGTCGTTGAAATCGATGTCGAGTTCGATCTCGGGATAGCGGGCCATGAACTCCGACAACACCGGCAGCAACAGATGATAGGTGACGATCGGGGTGGATATGCGCAGCCGCCCACGCGGTGTTTCCCGTGTCCGCGACAGCATCGCCTCGGCATCGTCGATGTCGTCGAGGATGCGGCGCACCCGCTCGTTGAACAGCTTGCCCTCTTCCGTCAGGCCAATGCGCCGCGTGCTGCGCTGCAGGAGCCGCACGCCGAGTTCCTGCTCGAGCCGGGCGACACTTTTGCCGACAGCGGAAGCCGAGATGCCAAGCGCCCGTCCGGCAGCGACGAAATTGCCGAATTCGGCGGTGCGGGCAAAGGCCAGGAGCCCGTTGAGACGATCCATCGTGTCATTCCATTCGAGCGTTTCAGTCCGATATACCAGGAGATATAACACTATTCTTCCTGAAATGCCGACGACCTATCTTGTCATCACGACCGGCTCCGCAATCGCGCGGCCCACCGGCGAGTGCTGTTTCAGATAGGAAAATCCATGACTTCCAGGACCACAACCGGCTCTGCCGAGAGATGGCTCGTGCTCTTGTCCGTGTGCCTTGCCGCGATGACGATGCCATTGACCTTCACCGGTCCGGCCGTCGCTCTGTCGCGCATCGCGGCCGATCTCGGCGGCAGTCCCATCGAGCTCAACTGGGTGACCAACGCCTTCATGCTGACCTTCGGCGCCACCCTGATGGCGTCGGGCGCCCTGGCCGACAACCACGGCCGCAAGCGCCTCTTCCTCGTCGGCCTCTCCCTCTATATCCTGGCATCACTGGGCGCGATGCTGGCGCCGGACATCATCTGGTTCGACATCTTCCGGGCCGTGCAGGGGATCGGCAGTGCGGCCGCCTTCGCTGGCGGCGCCTCGGCACTCGCCCAGGAATTCGAAGGGCCATTGCGGCTGCGCGCCTTCAGCTTCCTCGGCACCAGTTTCGGCATCGGCCTCGCCTTCGGCCCGATCGCGTCGGGCCTGCTTATCTCCGCATTCGGCTGGCGGTCGATCTTTCTTCTGGTTGCGGCACTCGCGATTGCCGCCGCCATGCTCGGCCTGCGCACCATCAGGGAATCGCGCGACCCGGATGCGACGGGCCTCGACTGGGCGGGAGCCGGCACCTTCACGATCGCGCTGGCGTCGCTGACCTATGGCGTGCTCCAGGCGCCGCAGAGCGGCTGGGCTGATCCCCTCGTCGTCACGCTTCTGGCCGCTTCTATCATCTGTTTTGTCGCCTTCGTCGTTGTCGAGCGGCAAGCACAACGGCCGATGCTCGATCTCACGCTGTTTGCCTACCCCCGCTTCGTCGGCGTCCAGTTCCTGGCTGCGGCACCCGCTTACGCCTTCGTCGTCCTGCTCGTCCTGTTGCCGATCCGTTTCATCGGCATCGAAGGGATGAACGAGATCAAGGCCGGGCAATTGATGATCTGCCTCTCAGGTCCGCTGCTGATCCTGCCGATGCTCGCCGGCCAGCTGGCGCGCTGGATCGCACCGGCCACCATCTGCGGTGTCGGCCTGCTCGTCGCTGCCGCCGGGCTTGTCTGGCTGAGCCTGACACCACCGGTCGATAGTGCGCTGATGGCGCCGCTGATGCTGATCGGCGTCGGCATCGCTCTGCCCTGGGGATTGATGGACGGGCTTGCGGTCAGCGTCGTGCCAAGGGAGCGCGCCGGCATGGCGGTCGGCATCTTCAACACCACCCGCGTCGCCTGCGAGGGTGTGGCGCTGGCGATCGTCATGGCGACGCTTTCCGGCTTTGCCGCCGCGCAGCTCGCCGCATAAGGAATGGCATCTTCGACGGACGCAGCGGCGGCAGCCCAGTTGCTGGTGACCGGCAATCTCGGCGAAGCAGCACAACATTTGCCCCAAGCCGGAGCCATTGTTCTGGTCCAGGCCTACGAGACGGCGTTCGACAGGCTGCTGATCGTGTTGGCGGCGATCACCGTCGTCACCGCCCTTGTCGTCTTCCTTGGCCTGCGTCGCGTATCGGCTTCGGAGCGCGAAACCGCCCTGCCGGCATGCCAGGAAGGGTAGCCGTCAGCGGACGGGCCTCCCTATCAATCCAGCCTGTGCATCAGGTCGTCATCCAGCCAACGGCCGAAGAAATAGACCAGTTGCTTGTGCCACCACGGCCAGTCGTGGCTGACATCGCCGCCCCAGTAATCGACCCAGGCGGGAATGGATTTGTCGCGCAGGATCTGTTCCAACCTGCGCGTCTCGACCAGCATCCGCTCTTCCCAGGCGCCCTGCCCGCAGCAGAAGATCAGCCTGAGCGTCTTCAGCCGGGCCAGCAGTTTGGGATCGACGATGCCGGGCAGATAGTCGAGCGGCGAGTTGTAGAAGATATCGCCCTCGAGCGCCCTGCCGAAAAAATCGCGCGCCGAATAGACGCCCGACAGCGCGATGACGCCGCTGGCGAGTTCGGGAAAGCGGAAGACGAAGTTCGAGGAGTGATAGCCGCCCATCGAACAGCCCGAGAACAGCGGCTTCAGCTTGCGCCCGCCATTGGCCTGCTCGGCCGTGGACAGGAAGTCCGGCAGCGCTTCCTCGCGCACATAGCGGAAATAGGCCTCGTGGCGGGCAATGCGATGGGCCGCGTCGGCATGCTTGTCGAAGAAGGATTCCGAATCGACGCCGTCGACCGTGAACAGCTGGATGCGGCCGGTGTCGATGAATTCGGCCAGTGCGCCCACCCCGCCGGAATCCTCGAACTGGTAGAACCGGCCCTGCGAGGTCGGAAACACCACCACCGGCCGGCCGGCATGGCCGTAGCGCTTGTATTCCATGTCGCGGCCGAGTTGGCTCGAGAAATTCTTATGATAGGAAATGTCCATCGCCTCACGCCTTTTCCGCGTGGATGTACGCGACCGCTTCGCGCAGCGCTGCTTCGTCTTTCGAGCGCATCTGGTAGGCGTAATTTCCCATGGCGCGGCTGAAAACCTCTTCGATGGCCTGATGGTGGACGATCTTGTCGCGGTGCGCGGCTAGCACGTCCTCATGGCTGTGCAAATAGTGGAGGCGTCGCTTGCGGCTGGCATAGGCGGTGAAATATTTGCCCTCGTAAGGGCCGCCGGCGGCATCCCTGACCACCATGTCGGCCCACGCCGCATAGACATCGATGTCGAACGTATAGTTGATCGCATCGGTCATCCAGGCGCCGGGCGGGCGCATGTTGACCTCCAGCGCGATGACACGGTCGTCCTTGGTCTCGAACAGCTCGATGTGGAAGAAGCGTTCACGCACGTCGAATGCTTTCAGGATCTTTCGACCGGCCTCCTCGACCGCCGGGTTGATTCTGGGAAAGCAGGTATAGCTCATGTGGCGGTCCTTGTTGACCACCTCCATGACGCTCTGGTCGTAGCGGTGGCTGGCCGCCAGCACCACCTCGCCGTCGCGGTTGACCAGCCCGTCATAGGTCACCACCAGCCCCTCGATGAACTGCTCCATGACGAAGGTCACGTCCTCGGGCTTGTCCCGGAAGAACTGGTCGAGCTCCTTGGCGTTGGAGATCTTGAAGGTGTTCGATGCGCCGGAACCGCTGTCGGGCTTGACCACCACCGGATAGCCAACGCGCCGGATGAAGGTCATGGCCCCGGCGCGGTCGGAACATTTGCGCTGCGCGATGGTGTCGACGCCGCTCTTGCGGAAGAAGGCACGCATGCGGCTCTTGCGCTTCAGGTTCTTCACGAAATCGAGCTTGGTGCCGTAGATGTTGAAATCGGTGCGGATGTTGGCTTCCAGCTCCAGCCAGTGTTCGTTGAGCGATTCAAAGCGGTCGATGCGGCCCCACTTGTGGATGAAATGCCCCATTGCCCGGAACACCGGATCATAGTCCTCCATGTCGGCGACACGGTAGTACTCGCTGAGCGCCGCCTTCAGCTTGGCGTCGAGCGCGTCATAGGGCGCGTCGCCGATACCGAGCAGCCTGGCCCCGGCCTTCTTCAAACGGTCGCAGAAATCCGCGCCATTGGCGGGAAAATGCGGCGAGAAGAACACGAAATTCATGGACGACCCCTCCCGGCGACTGGACATCGCAACCCGTCGCCCAAGTCTGGCGCATTTGCCGCGCCTGGGGAAGAGCACGCGCGTCGGGGTGCCGCCCGTCTCAACCAGCCGACAGACAAATCGGACAACTCATCTGCTGCCTAATCCGGACGACTGCTTACGACACGGCCTGCCGAACTCAGCTGAACAAAGGCCTGGCGGCGGCAGTCAGTTCGGCGGTGTTGGCAGCCTTTGTGCCGAAAGTTTTTAATGATAGGAATTTTTTCTTGACTCCCTGCCCTCAGCTAAGGTACATTTTCATCCATGGTGCTGATTTGCGCCAGTGACCCGCCGCACAGGCGGGTTTTTCGTTTGACGCTTCGTCGGCCAACGCGCCGGCAAAGGCTCCGAAGAAGCCCGTTAACCCGGATTCGTTGTCCTGCACGGCCTGCGGCCCGCTTCATCCCCAGCCTCCATTCGCTGGCTATGAAACCGGACAACTCACGTGCTAATCCGGACAACTCATGTGCTTACGAC
>NZ_RZPI01000346.1:0-5767 GCF_003998715.1 Mesorhizobium sp. M7A.F.Ca.CA.002.15.2.1 | reverse complement strand
CTTTCAACGGCACCGGTCCGTTCAAGCTCGAATCCTTCCGCCCCAAGCAAGGCGCCAGCTTCGTGCGCAATGAGAATTACTGGGGCGACAAGGCGCTGCCCGACCGGATCGAGATCAAGTTCTTCGACGACGAGCAGGCACAGGTGCTGGCTTTGCAGGCCGGCCAGCTCGACGTGATCCCAAGCACGACGCGGCTGGAGCTGGCGATCGAGGGCAATCCCAACTTCAAGCTGCTGAGCGTGCAGGCGAGCTCGCACGACCAGGTGCATCTCAGGACCGACCAGGCGCCGTTTACCGACAAGCGCATCCGCCGCGCGCTGGCGCTCACGATCGACCGAGAGGCTGTGGTCAAGGGCCTGCTCAAGGGCCGCGCCATCGTCGGCAACGACACGCCGTTCGCGCCGATCTTCCCCTCGGCCGATCCATCGGTGCCGCAGCGCAAGCAGGACATTGCCGAGGCCAAGCGGCTGCTTGGCGAGGCGGGCGTGCCCAACGGCTTCGAGGTGACGCTGACCACCGAACGCGCCTATGACATTCCCGACTATGCGGTCATCATCCAGAACTTCGCCAAGAAGGCCGGCATCGACGTCAAGCTCAATGTCCTGCCGCAGGACGCCTATTACGGCTCGGCGACGTTTGGCAGTTCGCCATGGCTGGATTCGGTGCTCGGCATCACCGACTATGGCCACCGCGGCACGCCCGACATCTTCCTCAACGCCACGCTAAAGAGTTCGGGAGCTTGGAACGCGGCACATTTCAACAACCCGGCCTATGACGCGCTGCTGCTTGACTACTCGAAGGCGCGCGACCTGCAGGCACAGCGCCTTGTTGCCCGCAAGATCCAGACCTTGCTGCTCGACGAGACGCCGGCGATCATCAGCTACTTCTCGCAATACAGCCGCATCGTCAGCTCCAAGGTCGAGGGCGTACGCTTCACCGCGATTTCGCATCTCCTGCTCGACCGCGTTTCCTTCGTCCAGGCATGATCGCGACATGCTGACCGGTCGCATTCTGTCAGCGCGTGTGGGCACACTTGTCCTCACCCTGTGGCTGGTCAGCATTCTGGTGTTCTTCGCCGGGCAGGTCCTGCCCGGCGATGTGGGCCGTGTCATGCTCGGGCCTTTTGCCGACGCGCAAGCGGTGGCGGAACTGAACAAGCGGCTAGGCGCCGACCAGCCGGTTCTCGTCCAGTATTGGCTCTGGTTCAGCAAAGCGGTCACCGGTGACTTCGGCACCTCGCTGTCGATGCGCGGGCCGGTGGCGCCCTTCGTGCTGGAAAGCCTCAAGCGCTCCGCGGCGCTTGCCGGGATTATTTTGCTCTTCCTCGTTCCGCTCGGCGTTGGTGCCGGCGTCATCGCCGGTCTCAATGCGGGCCGCCTCATCGACCGGCTGATCGTGATGGCGGGCGTCTCCTTCGGCATTGTGCCTGATTTCGTTTCCGGCCTGATGCTGCTCATCGTTTTCGGCCTGTGGCTGAACTGGTTCCCGATCTCCGGAGTTGCGCCCGATGGCGCGGGCTTCTGGACGCATGGCTATTATCTGATCCTGCCGGCGCTGCCGCTGGTGCTGAACCTTTCCGGCTATATCGCCCGGATGACGCGAGCAGGCGTGATCGAGGCGATCGCCGCCGATTACACGCGCACCGCCGTCCTGAAAGGGCTCGAGCGGCGCGAGATCATCTTTCGGCACGTGCTGCGCAATGCGCTGACGCCGACCGTCGCGGTGCTGGCGACGCAGACCGGATACATGCTGGGTGGGCTGGTGGTGATCGAGGCGTTGTTCGGCATCCAGGGACTTGGCAATCTGGTCCTGAACGCGGCCAAGGCCCGTGATTTCCCGATGCTGGAGGCAGGCGTATTGGTGATGGCGGCCATCTTCGTGCTGTCGGCGGCGGCCGGCGACCTCTTGCTGGCGCTGCTCGATCCGCGGCAACGCCGCCGGACCTCGCCATGACGGATCTGGCCGAGTTTCCCGCACTGCAGCGCGCCGTGGCGGGCTTTTCGGCAGTGCGCCGGATTCGCAGTGCTTTCGCCGGATTGCCGCCGTCGGTCGTGGTCGGATTGCTGCTGCTTTTGTTCTGGGTCGCTTGCGCCATAGCAGGCAACCTCTTCGTTCCCTACGATCCCTATGCCGAGGATTTCCTGGCGACGCTGACGCCGCCCGATGCGCTGCACTGGTTCGGGACCGATCAGCTCGGCCGCGATGTGCTGTCCCGCATCATCGTCGGTTCGCGCGACATCCTGCTGGTTGCGCCGCTGGCGACGCTGGCCGGGGTTGCCGCCGGCAGCATCATCGGCCTGGTGCTCGGCTATTTCGAGGGCCTCACTGATGCCATCGGCGCGCGGCTGCTCGATACGCTGATGGCGTTTCCGTTCATCGTTCTCGTCACCATGACGCTGGTGGCGATCGGCCCGTCGAACCTGACCGTCATCCTGGTGATCGGCATCGCCTACGCGCCGCTGGTGGCGCGCACCGTTCGCGCCGCCGTGCGTGAGCAGAAGCAGCGCGACTATGTCAGCGCCGCGCGGCTTGGCGGTGAAGGCCCGCTCGCCATCATGTTCCTGGAGATCCTGCCCAACATCAGGGAAACGATCCTCATCGAACTCGTCACAAGGCTGGGCTACGCGTTCTTCTCGATCGCGACGCTGAGCTTTCTCGGCCTCGGCATTCAGCCGCCATCGGCCGACTGGGGACTGGCCGTCGCCGACGGCTATGGCTTCCTGACCGGCGGAAAATGGTGGGTCGTCGTCTTCAATTCCGGGGCAATCGTCTCGCTGGTGATGGCGACCAACCTGATCGCACAAGGCATTGGCGCCTTCGAGAATAGCGATGCATGAGCCTTGATCCGGGCGCCAAAAAATCTCTTTTGCATTGAAGCCTGACGCGCATCCTTATATCGCATGATTATGAAGAAAATCGGGTTCCTGTCGTTCGGGCACTGGACGCCCTCGTCGCAATCGCAAGTGCGCTCGGCTTCGGACGCGCTTTTGCAATCCATAGAGCTGGCTGTCGCCGCCGAGCAGCTGGGCGCGGACGGCGCGTATTTTCGCGTGCATCACTTCGCCCGCCAGCTCGCGTCGCCGTTCCCGCTGCTGGCGGCGGTCGGCGCCAGGACCAGCCGCATCGAGATCGGCACCGCGGTCATCGACATGCGCTACGAGAACCCGCTCTACATGGCCGAGGATGCCGGTGCCGCCGACATCATCGCCGGCGGGCGCCTGCAGCTCGGCATCAGCCGTGGCTCGCCCGAGCAGGTGATCGATGGCTGGCGCCATTTTGGCTACGCGCCGCCGGAAGGGCAGAGCGACGCCGACATGGCAAGGCACCACGCCGAGGTCTTCCTCGAGACGCTGCGCGGCGAGGGGTTCGCCCAGCCCAATCCACGGCCAATGTTCCCCAACCCGCCCGGCCTCTTGCGCCTCGAGCCGCATTCGGAGGGTTTGCGCGAGCGGATCTGGTGGGGTGCGGCTACCAACGCCACGTCGGAATGGGCAGCCAAGCTCGGCATGAACCTGCAGAGCTCGACGCTCAAATTCGACGAGAGTGGCAAGCCGTTCCACATCCAGCAGGCCGAGCAGATCCGCATCTATCGCGAGGCCTGGAAGGCAGCCGGCCACAAGCGCGAGCCGCGCGTCTCGGTCAGCCGCAGCATCTTCGCGCTGGTCGACGATCGCGACCGCGCCTATTTCGGCCGCGGCAATGAGAGCCGCGACCAGATCGGCTTCATCGAGGAGAACACCAAGGCGATTTTCGGGCGCAGCTACGCGGCCGAGCCGGATGTGCTGATCAAGGAATTGGCGCAGGACGAGGCGATCGCCGAGGCGGATACGCTGTTGC
The DNA here is from genome assembly GCF_003998715.1 of Mesorhizobium sp. M7A.F.Ca.CA.002.15.2.1. Taxonomy (NCBI): domain Bacteria; kingdom Pseudomonadati; phylum Pseudomonadota; class Alphaproteobacteria; order Hyphomicrobiales; family Phyllobacteriaceae; genus Mesorhizobium; species Mesorhizobium sp. M7A.F.Ca.CA.002.15.2.1. Next base: position 1,930 of record NZ_RZPI01000346.1, on the reverse strand, counting down.
TCACCGTTCCAAACCAGCTCGGCGTCGACTACAACGCGCATGTCATCGAGGCGATCCTGACCCATGTCGCTCCAGCGCTGGGCTGGCGCTGACGCCGGATCGATCAGGGCCGAGTTTTCCAGGGAGGTACACAATGCCAAAGAAGGCCTTGATCGCCTGGGGCGGCTGGGAGGGCCATACGCCGGAGCAGAGCGCGAAGCTCGTTCGCACCTTGCTTGAGCGAAACGGCTTCGACGTCACGCTGGGTGAGGGCACGGCGATGTTCGCCGGTCCGGAGCTTGCTTCCTTCGATCTCATCGTGCCTGTCATCACGATGTCGACGATCGAAAAGGCCGAGTTGCAGAACCTGACGCTTGCGGTTCGCGGGGGAAGCGGGCTCGGCGGTTTCCACGGCACGATGGGCGACAGTTTCCGCAATGAGCCTGACTATCAGTTCATGACCGGCGGCCAATGGGTGGCGCATCCCGGCAACATCATCGACTACACTGTCGCGATCACCCGGCCGGACGATCCGATCACAAAAGGCATCAGCGATTTCGCCTACCGGTCGGAGCAATATTACATGCATGTCGACCCAAGCAATGAGGTGCTGGCGACCACCACCTTCACCGACGCGCATTTTCCGGGGATAGGCGGCGTCGTCATGCCGGTCGTCTGGAAACGGCGCTATGGGGCGGGGAAGGTTTTCTACAGTTCCCTTGGTCACACGGCGGATGAGTTCGCGGTGCCGGAAATGGCGCTGATAGTGGAGCGGGGTTTGCTTTGGGCGGCGCGGGGGTAGAAGCAGGCGAAGTTCGTGAAAATCTGATGGAATTCACAGGAAATCTACGGAGATATCCAATGAACGATTCCAGTTGGTCCGCTTCCGAAAAGAAGCTCGCCCGCCACGCCTTCGATAAGGCTCTTGAGGCGGCCCTCGCAAAGACGATGGCCGAATTCAAGAGCAAGGCCAGTGCGGTGACGGTTCCCTCCCAGATGTGGGAGCTGGAAGCCTATTTGCGTGAACAGCGGCGGGATATCGATCGGACGTTCGACTACCGCTATTCGCAGCTCCTTTATGTCTTCACTCATCTCATCCGAGCAGGCTGCCTCGATGAAAAGCTGCTTGCCGGTCTGTCGCAAGACAAGCGGGATGTCATTCGGCGGGACCTTGCCTTTGCGGCGGGACGCCCGGCCAGCGGATGACGACGGCAGGGAGTGCGGCCGCGTCCCAATCCCTGCCATGCTGGAAAGCGGCCGTTGTCGTACTACCATCCCGTCACATGGCGAGGGGGATGAGATGGACCATCAGCGTACTGTTTTTCTGATCGGAGCAGGTTCCGTTGGTGACGACGAGCAAGCCGTGTTCACGCTGCACGTGAACGGCGCTGCCTGCAATCTGAAATGCAGTTATCGGGACAAGGTGATCGAGGCAGAAGAGGAAGACTTTTTCGAGGCTCTGTTCCAAATCCGTCAGGCACTCGAAGTCGATGGCCTGCTACCCTTCTGTTACGGAGCAAGCGCCAATGTTTATCCGGAAAATACCGTGATGGAGAAAAGTCGCGGATTGATAGCCTGCAAGGTGAAGACGGGGCAATTTCCGCAAGAGAGCGATCTGGTCGACATATTTGATGATGGCGTCGACGTGGTTCCGGTTTTCGTCCATATGCAGCAGGAATTTTGGGAAGAATGGCTGACTTCGCTGCCTTCCTAGCTGCTGGCGTTCATCCAATCCCGCCCGTAAACAGATAGGCGCCGGCGCTGCGCCCATCCTCCAGCCGCACAATAGCCGTCACGATCGAGCCATACGAGCCACGCCAGACGCTGTGGAACCGCTGGTGCTCTGCGGCCGGAACCAATGCCTGTCCACAGCAGCGCGCTCCGCTTCGCTGGATGGCGACAGGCTCGCCGTTGACATGCACCTTGACGCTGGCGTGTTCCGCCTCGGCGT
>NZ_RZPI01000345.1:0-5782 GCF_003998715.1 Mesorhizobium sp. M7A.F.Ca.CA.002.15.2.1 | reverse complement strand
GACCAGAAGCTCTCCTACAAATTCGGCTCGCTGTCGCATGCCGACGCCGGCACGCGCCGGCAAGCGGTCGAGCACAATCTCGAATGCATCGAGATCGGCAAGACGCTCGGCTCCAAGGCGCTGACGGTGTGGATCGGCGACGGTTCGAACTTTCCCGGCCAGGTCAATTTCGCCAAGGCATTCGAGCGCTATCTCGACGCCATGAAAGAGGTCTACGCCGGACTGCCCGCCGACTGGAAGCTGTTCAGCGAGCACAAGATGTACGAGCCGGCCTTCTATTCCACCGTCGTGCAGGACTGGGGCACCAACTACATGATCGCGCAGGAGCTGGGCGACAAGGCGTTCTGTCTCGTCGACCTCGGCCACCATGCCCCAAACGTCAACATCGAGATGATCGTGTCGCGGCTGATCCAGTTCAAAAAACTCGGCGGCTTCCACTTCAACGATTCGAAATATGGCGACGACGATCTCGATGCCGGTTCGATCGATCCTTACCGGCTGTTTCTCGTCTTCAACGAACTGGTCGACGCCGAACTTTCCGGCGCCGAGGGGTTCGACCCGGCCCACATGCTCGACCAGAGCCACAACGTCACCGATCCGATCGAAAGCCTGATGCTATCGGCGGTCGAGGTGCAGCGCGCCTATGCGCAGGCGCTGCTGGTCGACCGCAAGGCGTTGGAAGATTTTCAGGATAGCAATGACGCGCTGATGGCGACGCAGACGCTGAAAGCGGCCTACCGCACCGATGTCGAGCCGATCCTCGCCATGGCGCGGCTGAAGACCGGCGGCGCCATCGACCCGGTCGCCGCCTATCGAGCGGCGGGTTACCGCGCCAAGGTTGCAGCGGAACGCCCTGCAGTCGCTGGCGGTTCGGGCGGCATTGGTTGAGGCCGAGCCGGCCCCCTCATCCGGCCGCTTTGCGGCCACCGCCCTCCGGGCGTTCGTTGTTCGAAAAGCCAAGCAGTTGGCTTTTCGCCCGCTGCGCGGACCACGCCTCACCCCCGCAGGGAGAAGAGACTGGCGTCAGCGCTGACACCTCCTCTCCCCTCGGGGAGAGGTCGGATTGCCCCGAATTGCCCTTCGCAATTCGGTTGGCAATCCGGGTGAGGGGGCTCTTTCTCGTGCTCCCTTAATTGTTAGTGGACTCGATCCGTCCAACACGGTCTTCTAGGCATCCCCCCGCCCGGAGAACCGCCATGCCTCTCAACCGTCGGACACTGATCGCCGCCAGTCTTTCCATCACCTTTGTCCTGGCGCCGTTGACGAGTGTCTTCGCCGCCTCGCCGGCGCCGGCCAAGGGCGAGCACGGCATGGTGGTGACGGCCCAGCATCTGGCGTCCGAAGTCGGCATCGAGGTGTTGAAGAAGGGCGGCAATGCTGTCGACGCGGCGGTTGCCGTCGGCTATGCGCTCGCCGTCGTCTACCCCAATGCCGGCAATATCGGCGGCGGCGGCTTCATGACCATCCGCTTCAAGGACGGCAAATCGACCTTTCTCGATTTCCGCGAGCGGGCGCCGCTGGCGGCGACAAAAACCATGTATCTCGACAAGGACGGCAACCCGGTGAAGGGCGCCAGCCTCGACGGCTATCTCGCCGTCGGCGTACCGGGCTCTGTGGCTGGCTTCGAGATGGCCCGTGAAAAATACGGCAAATTGTCCCGCCAGGATCTGATGGCGCCGGCAATCGGCTACGCCAAGGACGGGTTCATCCTCAACCAGGGCGACGCTGCCTCGTTTGCCGGCAGTGCCGACAGGCTGGCGAAGGACCCCGCGGCCGCCGCCATATTCCTGAAACCCGACGGCAAGCCCTATGGCATCGGCGAGCGGCTGGTCCAGCCCGACCTCGCCGCCTCGCTCGCCGCCATTTCCGAAAAGGGTACGGATGCCTTCTATAAAGGCGCCATCGCTGACGCCATCATCAAGGCGAGCGGCGCCAAGGGCGGCATTCTCGCCAAGCCGGATTTCGAGCAATATGCGGTGCGTGAGCTCAAGCCCGTGACCTGTACCTATCGCGGCTACGAGATCACCTCCTCGCCGCCGCCCAGCTCCGGCGGCATCATCATCTGCGAAATCCTCAACGTGCTGGAGGGCTACCCGCTGTCCTATCTCGGCGCAGGTTCCGCCGAGACGGTCCACGTCATGGTCGAGGCGATGCGCTACGCCTATGTCGACCGCAATTCAGCGCTTGGCGATCCTGATTTCGTCGATAACCCGGTCTCGAAACTGCTTGATAAGGCCTATGCCAAGGATATCCGCGACAAGATCGACCCGTTCCGGGCCGGCGTGTCGCAGGATTTGATGCCGAAGGGCTTTGGCGAGAGCAAGGAGACGACGCATTATTCGATCATCGACGATGCGGGCAATGCGGTCGCGGTCACCTACACGTTGAACGGTTCCTTTGGAGCCGGCGTCGTCGCCGACGGCACCGGCATCCTGCTCAACAACGAAATGGACGATTTCACCCAGAAACCCGGCGTGCCCAACCTCTATGGCCTGGTCCAGGGGGAGGCCAACGCCATCCAGCCGAAGAAGACGCCGCTGTCGTCGATGAGCCCGACCGTGGTCGCCAAGGACGGCAAGCCGTTCATGGTCATCGGCAGCCCCGGTGGTTCGCGCATCATCACCATCACGCTGGAAGCGATCGTCAATGTCATCGACCACGGCATGAACATCCAGGAGGCGATCGACGCGCCGCGCATCCACCATCAATGGCTGCCCGACAAGGTGTATGTCGAGCCGTTCGGCCTGTCGCCGGACACAGAAAAGCTGCTGGCCGGCATGGGATATCACCTCGATCTCGCCGACCAGACCTGGGGTCAGGCCGCCGGCATCCTGGTCGGCGGCAAGAGCCTGGCGGAAATCGAGAAAGGCGGCGGCGCGCGCTACAACGGCGCCATCGACAGCCGCGCGGCCTCTGGCGAGGCGCTCGGATACTGACAGCTCGGAGGAAAAGCTTGGAGCAGCGTGGCGATTCGGGTTGATCGCCCGCTGCTCAAGTGGATCGGCTCACACCGACTTGACCGTCACAAGACCAGCGTGAGGGTGGACGCAACCAGCATCAAGGCGGCAATGCCGACGAACAGCGCATAGATGCGCGGCCGGTCGAGCAGCAGCGCATTTCCGGAGATCCAGGCGGATGTGGCGCCGCCAAGCGCGAAGAGGAAGCCGTTGCGGTGCCCGAAGACCATCGATGCGGCCATCAGCCCGCCGATGATCAGCGCACCGAACACGATGATCACGGCAACGGCATATCTCTCGAAATCATTGCCGCTTCCCATGCTCGGGCCGATTGCGTTCAAGGTTGGCAGGTCGTCCGGATCGAAAGGGTTCGTCGACCCGTATTCGTCTTGACCGGCAGGCTCTCGCATCATTCGTTCTCCGTATAGCGGCAACAAATCATCAAGCCTTGCCGAGTGCAACCCGATCACGCTGCCTTGATGCGTTCGACCGGTCCTTGACGTCTTCAGGTGGCGGCTTGCTGCCGGCTTTTGGTTCTTGGCCGTCTTTGGTCTCTCAGGCAATCCAGGAAACGGCTGCCCAAAGGCGACCGTAGCTCCCTCTATCATGGAATGCATTCGTGGAGGAAAAATGATGCGGGGCGCGGATTGGGCTTCGCAAACCGTGATTCGGACGGTGACGTCGCACAGGGTTGTTGTACGGGCGAATCGCCTTGCGGCCAGTGGGCGTCTGCGCTTGGCATGCGGTTGCGTGAAAGTTGACTGGGCAGGCATCTTAAATGTTGACTAGTATACTCATGTTTCATAGTCACCGGGCAGTGGTCACTGGAGACCAACCCCCGAAAAGCAGGGCCGGCCGCATTGCAGAGAGACCAAGAGCCCCAGTCGAGAGCCGCGCCCGATCATTTGCGCAGCCGAATGACCCGGCGCCAGGCGCTCGGGCTTTTTTCGCTGCCGTTCGCCGGCATGAGGTCCTCCACGGCTGAAGCCCGTCCGTTGCGCATCGTCTGCCTGGATGACGGGTTGACCGAGACCTTGCTCATGCTCGGTGTCAGCCCGGTCGCCATTGCCGATCGGGAGGTCTGGGAGAAATGGGTGGTCGAGCCGCGGCTGCCGCCCGACGTCGCCGATCTCGGCACGCTGCTCGAGCCCAATCTCGAATTCCTGCAGCAGCTCAGGCCCGACATCATCCTGTCCATGCCGTATCTCGAGGGCATCAAGCCGCTGCTCGAACGCGTGGCTCCAGTGACGACGATCGGGCTCTATACCGAGGCCGGGCAACCCTATCGGCGCGCGCTCGAGGCGACGCGCCAGCTCGCCGGGCTTGTCGGCAAGGAAAGCGAAGGCGAGGCGCTGATCGCGGCGACAGACGCGTATCTTTTGGAGGTTCGCCAGCAACTGGCGCCGCTTTCGGCACGGCCGATCTATGTCGTCAGCTTCCTGGACCCCCGCAATGTGCGCGTCTACGGCGCAAAGAGCCTGTTTCAGGAGGTGTTCGACCGCATCGGGCTCAGCAACGCGTGGACGGCCGAGACCAACTATTGGGGGTTTTCGACCGTCGGCATCGACGGGCTGGCGACATCCAGCGATGCGCGCCTCGCCTATCTCGAACCCTTGCCTGAGGGCGCCGGCGGCACGCTGACCGAAAGTCCGGTCTGGAATGCCATGCCCTTCGTGCGCAACCGCTCGATCATGCGCCTTCCTGCCGTCCTGATGTTTGGCGCGCTTCCATCCGCGAGCCGTTTTGCTCGGGTCCTGGCATCGGCGATGACCGCGGAGGCCGCCCATGGCTGAGGATGCTGCCATTGCCCAAAGGGGGAAGCCTGCGTCGGCCGGCCGGGCCCCCGTGTGGAGCTTTTCCAGCAATCAGCCGGTAGGCGCGATCCTGCTTTGCGCGGTGCTGCTCGCGGCTGCGGCAGCGGCAACCGTCTCGAACCTCACCGTGCAACTGCCATCGGCGCTCTGGCTCCAATCGCTCGCCGCTCCCGACATCGCTGACATGCGGCAGGTGCTCGTCCACTATGCCTTCCTGCCCCGTCTTGCGATCAGCCTTTTGTGCGGTGCGGCGCTCGGGCTTGCCGGAACTGTCCTGCAGCAGGTTCTGCGCAACCCGCTCGCCTCGCCTGAAACCGTTGGCGTCTCGGCCGGCGCCTATCTGGCGCTGGCACTGGCGACGCTTCTGTCACCGTCCCTGCTTGCCTTCGGCCGCGAATGGGTGGCGCTGGCCGGCGCATTTATGGCCCTTGCCGCCGTCATCGCTCTGTCCTGGCACAAGGGCCTGTCGCCGCTTTCGGTGGTGCTGGCGGGGCTTGTGGTCAGCCTCTATGCCGGCGCCATCGGTGCCGCTCTCATCGTGCTGCGGCATGAATGGCTGGCCAGCCTGTTCATCTGGGGCGCCGGTTCGCTCGGCCAGCAGGATTGGTCGACGACGCTGTGGCTTTTGCCCCGCATCGGCACTGCTGCGCTTGCGATCTTCTTCATGGTGCGGCCCCTGACCCTGCTTGGCCTCGACGATGAAGGCGCGCGCAGCCTTGGCGTGCCGCTCGGCGCCTATCGCTTCGCCGGACTGGCGGCCGCCGTCGCGCTGATCGCGTTTGTCGTTGCCGCTGTCGGCGTCATCGGCTTCGTCGGCCTGGCCGCGGCGACGCTCGCGCGCATCGGCGGTGGCCGGCGGCTTGGCCAACAACTGGTGATGGCGCCGCTGATCGGCGGCGCGTTGCTGTGGGCCGCCGATCAAGGCGTGCAGATCGCCACCGGGCCGCAAGGCGACCTGCTGCCGACCGGAGCGATCACAGCGCTTCTCGGTGCGCCGCTGCTGCTCTGGCT
>NZ_RZPI01000344.1:0-5794 GCF_003998715.1 Mesorhizobium sp. M7A.F.Ca.CA.002.15.2.1 | reverse complement strand
GCGTCGCCGTGTCGCGCTGCACTTGGGCCTTGGCCTGGTCGAGCGCCGCCTGGAAGTCGTCAGGCGAGATCTTGTAGAGAAGATCGCCTTGCCGGACGTCGACGCCGTCGGCTGCGGTCTGCTCCTGCAGATAGCCGGGAATCCTCGCCTGTAAGGTGATGCTGCGGATCGGCTCTGTCCGCGCGGCATAGTCGAGGTAGATCGGGATCGTCTTCTTGACGACGCTGACCACCGGCACCGGCATGACGAACGCCGCCGGGGCGGGCGCCGCACCTGCCGTGCCGGCATTGAGGCTGAGATTGCCCATATCGAGCAGGTGGACGCTGGCCACCGAGATCGCACCCAGCGCGACAGCCGTTCCCAACGCGATTTTCCATTTACGCATGATCAGTCTCCAATCTTATTCGGCCGCTTCCGCCAGGGGCGGTAAAGCGTGCTCAGCAGTTGGTTCATTGTCTTGAGAGGTGGGCTCGTCTTTGCCGCGGCGTTCACGCAGCTGTTCGATGACCGCGTAGAACACCGGCACGAACACCAGCGACAGGATGGTCGCCGCGACCATGCCGCCGAACACGGTGGTGCCGATCGACTGCCGGCTTGCCGCACCGGCGCCGGTCGCAAACATCAGCGGCAGCACGCCGAGGATGAAGGCGAAGGCCGTCATCAGGATCGGCCGCAGCCTGAGCCGTGCCGCCTCCATCGCCGCGTCGACGATGCTGAGGCCTTCCTCGCGCCGTCGCCTTGCGAATTCGACGATCAGGATCGCATTCTTGGCCGCCAGGCCGATCAGCATGACGAAGCCGATCTGCGAGTAGACGTCGATCTGCATGCCACGCAGCAACAACGCTGCGAAGGCGCCGAACAGGGCCAGTGGCACCGCCAACAGCACCATGAACGGCATCGCCCAGCTCTCATACTGCATCGCCAGGATCAGGAAGACGAAGACAATGGCGAGGCCGAAGACGACGGACGCGATCGATCCTGCCTTGAGCTCCTGGAAGGTGATGCCGGTCCATTCGAAACCGAAATCCCTTGGCAGCGCGGTTGCAGCGGCCCGTTCCATGGCGGCAACCGCCTGGCCGGAGGAAAAGCCCGGTGCGGCGCCGCCATTGATCGAGGCCGAGGCATTGTTGTTGTAGTGCGGCACGGTCTCCGGGCCGACGAAGGGCACGAGTTTGCCCAGCGTCGAGAGCGGCACCATGCCGCCGGAGGCATTGCGCACATAGAGCCGCGAAATGTCGGCGGCACCTGCACGTGCATCCTTGTCGGCCTGGATGGTCACCCGGAAGGTGCGGCCAAACAGGTTGAAGTCGTTGACGTAGAGCGAGCCGAGATAGATCTGCAGCGTGTTGAAGACATCGGGCAGGTTGAGGCCGAGCAGTTTGGCCTTGCTGCGGTCGAGGTCGTAGTTGAACTGTGGCGTCGAGGTCGAGAACGGCGAGAACAGCTGCTGCGGGTTGATTTCCGGCTGCTTGCGCGCCTCGGCGATCACGGCTTGCGTCGCATCGTTGAGGGCTGAACTGCCGCGGCCGGTCAGATCCTCGACGACGAATTCGAAGCCGCCCGTCGTGCCGATACCGGGGATCGACGGCGGATCGAAGCTCAGCGCGAAGGCTTCCGGGATCTGCATCAGCTTGCCGCGCACATCGGCGACGAGCTTCGATGCGCTCTGGTCGGGGCCCCGCTCCTCCCATGGCTTCAGGATGGCGAATTCGACCGCCGAATTCGATTGCGCGGCACTGGTCAGGAAGTTCAGGCCGCTGATCGAGCCGACGATGTCGACGCCGGGCGTCGCCTGCAGGATGTCGCGTGCCTTCTGCGCCACCGCGTCGGTGCGTTCCAGCGATGCGCCGTCGGGCAACTGGATGACGACGAAGAAATAGCCCTGGTCCTCGACCGGAAGGAAGGTCGAGGGCAGGCGCTGCCAGACGAAGTAGGTGGCGACCAGCCCCGCCGCGAACAGGCCGAGCATGATCCAGCGCAAACGGATGAGGATGCGCACACCATTGGCATAGGCGTGCGACAGCCTGTCGAAGCCGGTGTTGAACCAGCGGAACGGGGCGAACTGCGTTTCGCCGCGATGCCGCAGGAAGGCGGCACTGAGCGCGGGGCTCAGCGTCAGCGAGTTGAAGGCGGAGATGCCGACGGAGATCGCCACCGTCAGTGCGAACTGGTTGTAGAGCTTGCCGGAGACGCCGGGAATGAAGGCGACCGGCACGAACACCGCCATCAGCACCGCGGTGGTGGCGATGATCGGGCCGGTGACCTCGGTCATTGCGGCCTTGGTCGCCGCAAGCGGTTTGAGCCCGGCCTCCAGCTGTCGTTCGACATTCTCGACCACGACGATGGCGTCGTCGACGACGAGGCCGATCGCCAGCACCATGCCGAGCAGGGAGAGCATGTTGAGCGAGAAGCCGAGCATCTCCATGACGACCAGCGTCGCCACCAGCGACACCGGAATGGCGATGGTCGGGATGATCGTCGTGCGCCAGCTTTGCAGGAAGAGGAACACCACGGCGACGACCAGCACCAGCGCTTCGCCGAGCGTGATCAGCACGTCATGCATCGACGCCGAGACGAAACGGGTGGTGTCGTAGTGCATCGCATAGGACACGCCCTTCGGGAAACGGCCCGACAGCTCCTGCATCTTGTCCTTGACGCGCTGCTGCAGATCGAGCGCGTTGGAGCCGGGCATCTGGTAAACGGCAAGCACCACGGTCGGGTCTTTACCGAAGAAGGCAGACGACGAATATTGCAGCGCGCCGAGTTCGATGCGGGCGACGTCGCGCAGCCTGACCAGCGAGCCGGTATCGGTGTTGGCGCGCACGACGATGTCGCCGAATTCCTTGGGATCGCTCAAGCGGCCGACGGCGTTGACCTGCATCTCGAAGGCGGTGCCGGCGGGTGCCGGCGACTGGCCGATCTTGCCGGCCGCCACCTGGACGTTCTGTTCGGCGATGGCGTTTTGCACATCGACGGCGGTGATGCCGAGATTGGCGAGCTTGTCGGGATCGAGCCAGACGCGCATCGAATAGCGCCGCTCGCCGAAGATCTGCACGTCGCCGACGCCGGGCAGCCGCTTCAGCGGGTCGACCACCTGCAGATAGGCAAGGTTGCTCAGCGCCACCGGATCGACCGAACTGTCGGGCGAAGTCAGGTTGACGATCAGGACGAAGTTCGGATTCTGCTTCTTGATCGTCACGCCGCCCTGGTTGACGATCGCCGGCAGCGACGAGGCGGCCTGCGAGACGCGGTTCTGCACGTCGACGGCGGCGGTGCTCAGCGAATAGCCGACATCGAAGGTGATGGTGATGGTCGAGGAGCCGTCATTGGAACTCGTCGACGACATGTAGGTCATGCCCTGCACGCCGTTGATCTGCTGCTCCAGCGGCGTCGTCACCGTGTCGGCCACCACTTGTGCGCTGGCGCCCGGATAATGGGCGCTGACCACGACCTGCGGCGGCGTGATGTCGGGAAACTGCGAGACGGGCAGCAGGAAATAACAAATCGACCCGGCGAGCACCATGATGATGGCGATCGCCGAGGCGAAGATCGGACGGTGAATGAAAAAGTTTACCACGACACGCACGCCTCTCCGGCTGCTGTTGCCCGCCCGAAGGCGCTGGCAACCCTGGACAGCCTTTGGCCGCGCTTGTCACCGAGGCCGTCCCGCGAACGCAGCAACGGCACCTCGCCACGCTGCGTATCGGCGAGCGAGCGCAACATCGTCTCGAAGGCGCGCGGGTCGACGCCATCGGCTTTCATGACCAGCCGGATCATCGGATCCCGGACGGCTTCATCTATGGTAAGATCGCGGCGCTGTGGCATGGCCGGCTCCTTGTCTGTCGATTCGCAGCCCGTGCTCGCGAACCGTTTTCATCTCTTCACCGGCCGAGGCCGCATGATTGGCAGTTTCTCGCCCCTCTCGTCTGGCAGGGCCGTTCACGGCCTTGTTATTGACGGTGGACGATATAGGTGTTACCAGTAAGTAACATTCTGGAAGTTACAGACCGGTAACACCCTAGTCAAGAGGTGGCCGAGGGTTTTTTGGAAACGAAAGGAGATCATGATGGCAGACGGCATCGTGGAGCGCTCTCGTCCCCGGGATCGGATCCTGGAGACGGCACGCGACATGTTCCACAAGCATGGCATCAAGGGCGTCGGCGTCGACGCCATCACCGAAGCTGCCGGCACGAACAAGATGACGCTCTATCGTCACTTCGAATCCAAGGACGAACTGATCGTCGAATGCCTGCGCGCCAATGCGGCCAAGGCCGGCGCTATGTGGGAAGCATTCGAGGCCGAATTCCCTGGTGACAAGCTTGCCCAACTGCATGCCTGGGTTCGCAAGGCGGCTGCCATGCTCAATGCGGACGGCCGCGGCTGCGACATGGCCAACGCCGCCGCTGAGCTGACCGAGCCGGACCATCCGGCCAGGCTGGTGATCAAGGAGCTCAAGGAAGCCCAGCGCGCGCGCCTTGTGACGCTATGTCGGGATGCCGGCATTGGTCAGGCCGAACTGCTCGCCGATACGCTGTCGCTGTTGTTCGAGGGCGCGCGTGTCAGCGTGCAGACCGTGGGTACCGAAGGTCCGAGCACCCAGTTCGTGCGCATGGCCGAAGGGCTGATCGTTTCGTTCCGGGGCGCTGCCGCCGGTTGAGATTCGCCACGATTGTTGGCGGGTTACGGCTCTATGACGGAGGGCCGCGTACGCCGTTGACCCAGGCGGTATGGAAACTCCGGCGGCCAAACGAAAAAAGCCCGCTGCCGGGAGGAGGTGGCAGCGGGCTCGATTTTCGAATGTGGCGCGGGAGGAGGTGCACCCCATTCAGCGTCGGCATCGCATCTGGGAGGAGTAGATGGCCGACAACCAGAACCTACGAGTTGCCCAACGATTCGGCAACAAAGAAACTTGCATAGCTGCTGTGCAGATTTGCCGTGCCAATTATCATACAAATCCGGCAACAGGCATTTTTGCAGGCCGCCTGCTTCACTGCACCGGCACGTTTTCCCTGAAGATCAAGCGCGGTTCGATGAACTTGCGCGTCAGATAGGGTGCGGAGGAGGCAATCGAGCCGAGCAGGCGAATGACCGACTGCTCGGCGATCAGCCGCGCATTCTGGTCGATGACGACATCGGCGAGATCGTCGACGAGATGACCGCGCGTGTCCTTGGTCAGGTCGTGGCAGATGAACACCGGCTTGCGGTTCGGCCTGGCCTCGCGGATCGCCTTTGCAACGCCCGAATGTCCAGCTCCGACGCAATAGATGCCGAGCAACTCTGGCTCGTCGTGCAGTGCCTTCATGGTCTCGGTGTAGCTGGCATCGGGCTCGTCGTTGATCTCGACGGCGCTGCTGACGGTCAGATTGGGAAACTCCTCATTGAGCACCGAGCGGAAACCCATCTCGCGTTCCTCGTGGCCGCGATAGGAACGTGAGCCGACGACCATCGCCAGATGGCCGGTGCGGCCGCCAAGGAAGCGTCCCATCAGCAGCGCCGCCGTTCGTCCCGCCACCCGGTTGTCGATGCCGACATAGGCCGCGCGCGGTGCCGTCGGAACATCGGACACCAGCGTCACCACACGCATGCCGGCTTCGACGATGTCGCGCAGGATGTTGCGCGTACGCGGATGATCGACAGCGATCACGCCAACGCCATTGGCCCTGAGCGACAGGTTTTCGACAGCGCTCTGCAGCGCGTTCGGCGAGATACCGGCGAGATTGTGGATCCGGCACGAGGCGACAAGCGGCAGACGCGCGGCGTAGTCCTCGATATGCCCGGCGAGATCGCGCATGAA
>NZ_RZPI01000343.1:0-5795 GCF_003998715.1 Mesorhizobium sp. M7A.F.Ca.CA.002.15.2.1 | reverse complement strand
ACCAAGCTGGACGGCACGGCGCGCGGCGGTATTCTGGTGGCGATCGCGGCAAAGCACAAATTGCCGGTCTATTTCATCGGCGTCGGCGAACAGGTCGACGACCTCGAACCTTTCTCAGCAAGCGAATTCGCCAGGGCGATCGCTGGAGTAGCTTAACAAGCATGTCCCAAAAAGGTGCAGACTTTTTGGATCAGATCATGCGCAAGAAAGAGATTCCATGAACCCACCCATTCTCGAACGCGATCCGTCGGACCCGCAGAAGCAGAAGAAGGAAGGCGTCAATCCGCTGCTCAAGCTGGTGCTGGAGCTGGGTCCGTTGATGGTGTTCTTCTTCGCCAATGCGCGCAGCGGATGGCTGGTGCAGAAATTCCCTGTTCTGGCCGAGTTCGGCGGGCCGATCTTCGTCGCCACCGGCCTGTTCATGGCCGCCACGGCAATCGCGCTGATCGCCTCGTGGCTGCTCACCCGCACCTTGCCGATCATGCCGATGGTGTCGGGCGTCGTCGTCTTCATTTTCGGCGCGCTGACGCTCTATCTGCAGGACGACATCTTCATCAAGATGAAGCCGACCATCGTCAACACGCTGTTCGGCGGGGTGCTGCTCGGCGGCCTGTATTTCGGCAAGTCGCTGCTTGGCTATGTCTTCGATTCAGCCTTCAGCCTCGACGCTGAAGGCTGGCGCAAGCTGACCTTCCGCTGGGGCCTGTTCTTCCTGTTCCTGGCCATCGTCAATGAGGTGGTGTGGCGCAATTTTTCCACCGACGCCTGGGTTACTTTCAAGGTCTGGGGCATCATGCCGATCACGCTTCTGTTCACCTTCAGCCAGATGCCGCTGATCCTGCGCCATTCGCTGGACGACAAGACCGGCAAAGAAGAGAAGGCCGGGAAATAGAGCCTGCAAATAAGGGGAAAGGGCCATGGAATTCGTCACCACGCGCGACCAGTTGAGGACGATCTACAAGACGCCACGACCGACCGACGGTTCTATCCGAAAGGAGCTGAAAAAACTTGACGGCCATTGCCGCTCCTTCATCGGCAAGAGCCCATTCGTGCTGATTGGCTCGTCCGACGGTGCCGGCAATGCCGACGTGACGCCGAAGGGCGACAAACCGGGCTTTGCCACCGTTCTGGACGACACCACCATCGCCATTCCCGACCGGCCCGGCAACAACCGGCTCGACACGCTGGAAAACATCCTCGTCAATCCCCCGGTCGGGCTGCTCTTCCTCATCCCCGGCATGAACGAGACGCTGCGCGTCAACGGCGATGCCCGCATCACCGTCGACGCAAATTTGCGCGAACGGCTCGCCGTCGACGGCAGGGAGCCGCAAAGCGTTGTCGTGGTCAGCGTCAAGGCGGCCTACATGCACTGCGCAAAAGCCTTCATGCGCTCGGATTTGTGGAAGCCGGAAACCTGGTACGACCGCGCGACGCTGCCGACGCTCGGCCAGATCATGCGCGATCAGCTGGCGGTTGCCGATTCCGCCGAGGCGACCGACCGCTGGCTCGACGAGGAATACAAGAAGACGATGTGGTAGTTTTTGCGGACGCGATTCGCGTCTGGACCGATTCCATACCTTGCTGAACATCCTTGCCATTTCCGGCAGCCTGCGCGCGGCCTCCACAAATTCGGCGCTGATCGCCACACTGGCGCGCGAAGCGCCGTCCGGCTGCCGCGTCACCGTCCATGACGGGCTTGGCCGTTTGCCGATCTTCAATCCCGACGATGAAGGCGAGCGGACACCGCTCGAAGCCTCCAAGCTGATCCATGCCGTCAGTCGAGCCGACGGCCTGATCATCTCCTGTCCGGAATATGCCCATGGCGTGCCGGGCGGGCTGAAGAACGCGCTCGACTGGCTGGTCTCGCGCGATGCCGCCGTCGCCAAGCCCGCCATGCTGGTACACGCCTCGCCGCGCTCGCTGTTCGCCCGCGCCGCATTGGCTGAGATCATGCGCACCATGTCGTTCGCGCTTTACGACGATGTGCTGGAGATCGCCCTGCTCGGCAGGAAGCCGCCGGAGGTGGCGGGCATCCTGGCGGCGCCGGCGAACCGGCAGGCGATGCATGATGCACTGAATGCCTTCGCGGAGTTTATCCGCTCGCGTTGAGCGGCGGCCTCTCTTCCTTCTCCCCTTGTGGGTCCGAAGGACGGGGCGAGACCCGTGGCTCGCCCCAGGGTGGTGGCCTCGCGAGCGAGGTCGGATGAGGGATGTTCCAGCTTGGCACTGACGGCAATCCGTCACCCACCCTCAACCGTCTCGGCCTCCCAAAAGGGGAGAAGGAAAGATCGCGCATTACCCCTTTCGCAGCGTCTCCACATCGGTCTTCCCAACGTACCAATCGCGGGCGTTGACCTCTTCAAAAACCACCCAGACATCGTCGTTGCTCAGCCCGGTGGCGTCCATGATGGCCGCGGTGACCTTCTTGGCGATATCCGCCTTCTTGCCCGCCGGATCGGCGGCGATCACTTCCTTGACGATGCGGATGTTGACGAATGGCATTTCTTGTCCTCCCGGGGATGTTCGTGCTCACGACCCGCTTCGATGAAACCGTCGAACGGTCGCCAGTGTTCAACTCTCAGTATGTCTTGGCGCCGTTGACCATCAGCCGCACCATGTAGAGCGACGTGGTGCCGGCGATGTAGAGGCAATTCAGCTTGTTGCCGCCGAACACGCAATTGGCGGTGACTTCCGGCACCTTGACCTTGCCGATCAGCGTGCCGTCCGGATCGTAGCAATGGATGCCATCGGCGGCACTGGTCCAGATGCGGCCGTCCTCGTCGAGCCTGAAGCCGTCGAACAGGCCGGCGGTGCAGTCGGCGAAGACTTTTTCGCCGGAGACTTTCTTGCCGCCCTTGCCGACATTGAACACCCGCATATGCGCCGGATTCTGCGCGCCATGCGTGCGGCCGGTATCGACGACATAAAGCTTGCTCTCGTCCAGCGAGAAGGCGAGGCCGTTGGGCCTGACCATGTCGGTGATGACGGCTTCGAGCTCGCCGGTGCCGGGATCGACCCGGTAGACGTGGCAGGCGCCGATTTCGCTCTCAGCCCTGTCGCCCTCATAATCCGTATCGATGCCGTAGCTTGGATCGGTGAACCAGATGGAACCGTCGGATTTCACCACCGCGTCGTTGGGCGAATTCAGCCGCTTGCCTTTCCATTTGGCCGCGATCGTGGTGACCGAGCCGTCGAACTCGGTGCGGCTGACGCGGCGGCCCGAATGCTCGCAGGTGATCAGCCGGCCCTGCCGGTCGACGGTGTTGCCGTTCGAGTTGCCGGACGGCTGCCGGAAGACGCTGACATTGCCGTCGGTCTCGTCATAACGCAGCATGCGATTGTTGGGGATGTCGGACCAGACGACATAGCGGCCGGCGGCGAACCAGGCCGGCCCCTCCGCCCACTGGCATCCGGTGAACAGCTTCTCGACCTGCGCGTTGCCGTTGAACAGGCGCGCGAAGCGCGGATCGAGAATTTCATAATAGTCTGCGGCCGCCATGCTTTCCTCCCGGCATCAATGACAGGGATCAAGCCAGCCGGAGGGACAGAAGGCAATGTGGGTACGCACAGTGTCCCACAAAAGATCGCTTGCCGGCTCTGCGCATGACGTTAGCGCCGCATTAACCGGCTATGCGTCCAGCGCAATGGTGCATTGCAACATCTTCTTTTTGCAATGCACCATTACTATGTCATGCTTCGTATCGATCAAGGGAGGAAGAAACCGCCGCCGAAATGCGGCGCCAAAAAGGAACCTTGCTATGATCCTCGACAGTCTCATGACCCGCGCTCGCAACAGCATTGCCAAGCGCAAGCACTACAACCGCCTTGTCGCCGAAATCGACAGCTTTTCCAGCCGCGATCTGGCCGACATGCGCGCCGACCGCTCGGAAATGCTCTACCAGATCCACAAGCAGATCTACGGCTGATCTCAAGCCCGATAAGACGCGCCGCCAAGGTGCGTTGAGATTCAGGTCAGGCCGAGTCGAAAACGGTGGTTTCCGAGAACCGGAGCGGAGCGTACTTTTGGTACGCGAGCACCGGAAGCGCAGGAAGCCGCTGTTTGCAGGCCGGCATCACCTGAATATCAATGCGCCGCCAGTGCCTTGTCGATCTGCGGCAACAGCAACGCCTGCACCGTCTCGGGCGTCAGCGGGCCGACATGTTTGTAGGCGATCTTGCCGTCCTTGCCGATGACGAAGGTTTCCGGCACGCCGTAGACGCCCCAGTCGATCGCCGCGCGGCCCGCTTCGTCGACCCCTATCGCCTGGAACGGATTGCCGAGATCGCCGAGGAACCGGCGTGCGTTTTCGGGCCGGTCCTTGTAGTTCAGCGCTGCCATGGTGAAACGCTTATCCTGCGACAACGCCAGAAGCACCGGGTGCTCTTCGCGGCATGGCGCGCACCACGACGCGAAGACGTTGACCAATGTGACCTTGCCGGCGAAGGTTTTCGAATCGAGCCCCGGCAGGTTTGAGCCCTCCAGCGCCGGCAGGCTGGTTTGCGGCGCAGGCAGGCCGATCAGGGCCGACGGCACTTCCGAAGCATCGCGCCCCGACAGCAGTTGCGACAGGAACAGTCCGGCCAGGCCGAGGAAGATCAGCAGCGGCAGAAGCACGAACAGGCGACGACTGGGCGGCGGCGTTTCCGTTTCGGTGCTCATGGCTTGGCGACCTTGTCGGAGCGACGCCTCACGCCGGACGCCTCCAGTTCGGCAAGCTCACGCTTGCGCGCCCGCTGGTCGAGCAGGATCCAGCCGATCAATCCGGCCAGCACCACGGCAGTGATGCCATAGGCGGCGGTCACGTAGAGTGCATGCGCACTCATGCGGCAGGTCCCGCTGAAGTGGGGCCTTCCAAGCCGATCATGTCGCCCAGTCTAGACATGCTTTTCCTTAGCCTCGCTCCGTCGGCTTCGCAATCGGTCGCCGAGCCGCAGTCATACGCTGCGTCAATCCGTGCCATGGCGCAGCGCCAGCGCCGCCGAGACCGGACCCAGCACGCCAAGAAACAGGGTCAGCGCGGCAAGAATGAGGAAGGGCTGCAGAAACGGGTCGGGATTGGCGGTCGCCCCATAGCTTGCCGAAACGCCGAAGATCAGCACCGGGATGGTCAGTGGCAGCACCAGCACCGAGATCAGCAGCCCGCCACGCGGCAGCGCCACCGCCACCGCCGCACCGGCGGCGCCGATGAACGTGATGGCCGGCGTGCCGACCAGCAGCGTCAGCGCCGTGGCGCCGATGCCGAGCGGCTCCATGTTCATGAACAGGCCGAGCAAGGGAGCCGCAATGACCAGCGGCAGCACGCTGCCCGCCCAATGCGCCAGGCATTTCACCAGCACTGTCAGAGCCAGCATATGGCGATCGTTGCCGAGCACCAGGAGATCGAGCGAACCGTCCTCGCGATCGGCCTGGAACAACCGGTCGAGCCCGAGCAGGCAGGACAACAGCGCGCCGATCCACAGGATGGCCGGTCCGATGCGGGCCAGCAGCTTCAGGTCCGGCCCGACCCCGAACGGGATGGTGACGATGACGGCGAGGAAGAAGATGACCCCGGTCAGCGCTCCGCCGCCGGCACGAATGTTGAGGCGGATGTCGCGCAGGAAGAGCGCTAGCATGGTTTGAGATGCTTTCGCCCAGACACCATCAACCGGCTTCCCCCATCCTCAACTCCATCCCCTCGATCCCGAGCGGCAGATGCGTCGCCGCGACAATCATCCCGCCATCCGCGCAATGCCTCGCCATCAACCCCGCAAACCGCGCCTCCGCCGCCTTGTCCAGCCCCGCCGTCGGCTCGTCC
>NZ_RZPI01000342.1:0-5820 GCF_003998715.1 Mesorhizobium sp. M7A.F.Ca.CA.002.15.2.1 | reverse complement strand
GCGCAGATCCATGCCGGCAGCACCGGTGCTTTCATAAGCAGGAAGGGGAAGTCCTTCAGCATGCGGCAACCTGACGAAGCCGACGGTCGGACCGATGACGGAGGGAGTTTGAAGGGCTGCGCGCATAAAATCGATCCTATCGGCGCGAACGGCGATTCGGTCAACTCGCCCGCAAGCCTATCAACGGCTTTCTTTCAGGCATCAGTATGGCCTGAGGTGTGTTGAGATTCAGGTCAGGCCGAGTCGAAACCCGTCGTTTGCAGGCCGGCATCACCTGAATATCGACATATCTTAGCGCACTTCCATCGGAACCACCGTCGTCTCCTTGATCTCTTCCATCACGAAAGAGGCGGAAACATCAGACAGCGCCACCTTGGCGATCAGCCGCTGGTAGAGCCGGTCATAGGCCTTCACGTCGGCGACGCGGGCGCGCAGAACGTAGTCGAGGTCGCCGGACATGCGGTAGACGCCGATGATCTCGGGAAAGCCGGTCACCGCCGCCCGGAATCTCTGCAGCCACTCCGGATCGTGGTTGGACGTGCGGATCAGGATGAAGACGGAAAGGCCAAGCCCGAGCTTTTCGGCATCGACCAGCGCCACCCTGCCGGTGATGACACCGGCCTCCTCCAGCCGCTTCACCCGGCGCCAGCAGGCATTGCGCGACAGCGCCACCCGTTCCGACAACTGGTCGACCGACAGCGTGCCGTCGCGTTGCAACTCGGCGAGCAATTTCCGGTCGATTTCGTCAATTTCCAGCGCCATGTGGGATATTTGTTCCATGCATCACCGAAATACAAGGACATTTTGAGACCGATGAACCGGCGAAGCATGTCAGGATACTCATATCAGGAACTTCAAGCGCTGAAGGGGAACCAGCATGTCGGTCGCAAGGATTTTCACCTCTCATCCGGCCAAGGTCGGCGAAACCTATTTCAGCCACATGGGCTTTGCCGCCTGGTTTTCGTCGCGCCTGTTGATGGCGGCCGGCGCCGCGCTCGTTCATGCTTTCTTGCCATTTCTGTTTGAAACTACCGCCAGCCGAATCGTTCGCGAGCTTTACGAGCGGACGCACAACAGAGGCACGCACGCGACCAAGGAGCCTGCGGCTCTTCCGGATCGCGCCTAGGCGATCCCGCCATCGAGCTTCGTCACCATGACCAGGGACGGGATCAACATTCGGCCTTTTGCTCCGGCCGTGGCGAAGCTGGCGTTGGCCGGGTAGTTGCAAATTGCGGCAACGCCGCGGGCCAGCGCCCCCCTCTGTCCTGCCGGACATCTCCCCCTCAAGGGGGGAGATTGGATGTCGCGACGGCTTTCGCCAATCGCCGACCTTGCGGGACTGAGCGAGGCGCCGAAACTGCCAATCTCCCCACTCGAGGGGGAGATGTCCGGCAGGACAGAGGGGGGCGCCGTAGGGCGTTAACCTATACAGACATCGGCCGACGCTGCCGTCCGTCCGGGTTATTGAGCAAACCGTCCCAACCCGTAAGGCGCGAGCAGCGGATCGCGCTCGCCATCAAGGATTTCGCGAGCGGCAAACAGGCCGACGGCCGGCGCCAGCGTGATGCCGGAATGCATGACGCTGACATAGACGCCGTCCATGCCCTCGGCGCGGCCGATGATCGGAAAACCGTCGATCGGCGTCGGCCGGTAACCGACCGTGTGGAAATCGAGCGCCAGCCCGTCTCCGCCGCGCAGGCTGGCTTTCAGGACCGCGACCAGTTCGCTGGCGGTGGCTTGCGCATCCATGCCGGGGTCGGCGCCGCCGAAATCGGAACCGGCGATGATACGGCCCTCGGCGGTCTGGCGCATATGCAGCCGCTCGGCCAGCACCAGTCCGTTCAGCAGTTTCTCGTAGGGCCGCGAGTGGACGATCAGGCCAGGTGGCGTCTCGAGCGGCAGATTTATGCCGGCGGTGGCGGCAATGCCCGCCGAGCCGACGCCGGCCGCGATCAACACCTCGTCGGTGGCAAGCAGCCCATGCGATGTGTCGACGCCCGAAATCCTGCCGCCTGTCTGGACAAGCGCCGTCACCGTGCTGGAGATGATCCGCGCGCCGCGTCGTTCGGCATCGGCCAGCAGCGCCTTCGTTGCCGCGACCGGCTCGGCAACGCCCTCTTCGGCGACATGCAAAGCGACGTCCGGGAGTTGGGTGAGATTAGGCTCTATACGGGCCGCGCCGGCGCGGTCGACGCGCTCGATGCCGTAGCCCCAGGCCGAATGCTGCGCGGTATAGGCTTCCATGTCGGCCGCCGATAGATCCCAGCACAGGCCGCCGCACCAGTTGAGCGGCAGGCCGGGCACGTCCCGCGCCAGCCGCGACCATTCGGCCATGGCGCGGGTGCGCAGCCGGAAATAGGGCTCCGGATTGCCCCAGGTGGCATTGATCCAGGCAAAGGAGTTCGGCGTGGCGACCCCACCGGCGGCGCTGTCGGCGGCGATGACCGTCACCTGTGCGCCTGCCCTGGTCAGGTGCCAGGCCATGGAAGCACCGATGATGCCGGCGCCGATGACGATCACTTGTTTCACCGCAGCCATGTTCGCTCCTCAAACTCGCCACCCCCTGAGGGACACTCTTCCAGTGCCACCCCCGCTTGCCAACATCGGCAACGCAAATTATTCGGCTTGACATCAATACGTACGTACGTATTATATCGGTATGGCCAGACAATCACTCCGCGAAAACCTCCTTGACGCCGGGTTCCGGACCATCTGGAATTCCGGCTATGCCGCCGCCGGTGTGCGCGACATCGTTGCCGCCGCCGACGCCCGGCCCGGCTCGTTCACCAACCATTTTGCCTCCAAGGAGGAGTTTGCCGGGGAGGTGCTGGACCGCTATTTCGCCTATGTCGGCAAGTTGGTCGAGAAAGCCTTGGCGCAGGACGGCACGCCGCCCATCGGCCGGCTGAGGCGCTACGTCGATGTCATCACCTCGAAGCTTGAGGCGCATGATTGGGCACGCGGCTGCATGATAGGCAATCTCAGCCTCGAGACCGCGGTCCACAGCGAGCCGCTGCGCCTGCAACTCGTCGACATCTTCGAACGCTGGCGCCAGCCCTTCGCCGCCTGCATCGCCGAAGGCCAGGCAGCCGGCGACATCTCCAAGACCTTCGAGGCCGAGGACCTTGCCGACTTCCTGCTGTCGTCTTGGCAGGGCGCCATGCTGCGCATGAAGGTTGAACGTAGCCCCGCGCCGCTCGAGCGGTTCAAGAAAATCATCTTCAGCACAGTTTTTGCAAAGGAGCCGACCCCATGAGTTCGAAAGCCAACATTTCTCAAGCTGGCGTCGCTGCACCGAGACGCTCGCAGATCGCCGTGCTCGATTCGACCATGTCCTATGTCGAGACGGGAGCGTCCGGCCCCACCGTTCTGTTCCTGCATGGCAATCCGACCTCATCCCACATCTGGCGCAACATCATCCCGTATGTCGCGCCGCTCGGTCGCTGCATCGCGCCCGACCTGATCGGCTACGGCCAATCCGGCAAGCCCGATATCGATTATCGCTTCTTCGATCACGTCCGCTATCTCGACGCCTTCCTGGACGTGCTCGACATCCAGGAAGTGGTGTTGGTCGCGCAGGACTGGGGCACGGCCCTGGCTTTCCATCTCGCGGCGCGGCGACCGCAACGCGTGCTCGGCCTTGCCTTCATGGAATTCATCCGACCCTTCGAGCGCTGGGAGGATTTTCATCAGCGCCCGCAAGCCCGCGAAATGTTCAAGGCGCTGCGCACGCCGGGTGTCGGCGAGAAGCTGGTCCTGGAAGACAATGTCTTCGTCGAAAAAGTGTTGCCGGCCTCGGTGCTGCGTACACTGAGCGATGAGGAGATGACCGTCTACCGGGCGCCGTTCCCGACACCGCAATCGCGAAAGCCGGTGTTGCGCCTGCCTCGGGAATTGCCGATCGAGGGCCAGCCCGCCGACGTTGCCGCCATCAGCGAACATGATCATCGCGCACTTCGGCTCTCCACCTATCCGAAACTGCTGTTTGCGGGCGATCCCGGCGCGCTGATTGCGCCGCAGGCCGCACGCGAATTCGCCGCCGGGCTGAAGAACTGCCGGTTCATCAATCTCGGACCCGGTGCGCACTATCTGCAGGAAGACCATGCCGACGCGATAGGCGGCACCATTGCCGGCTGGCTCCCCGAGGTCTTTCAGGCGAGCCGCACGGCCGAATTGGCCTGAAGCAAGCCATGGCTTCCGGCGGCTTCCCTGCCGCCGGACCGGTCGACAGGCCCGCACTGCGCTGCTAGAAGCCCGGCCTGTCACACGGAAATCCCAGAGAATGCCCGAAGCAATAGAAGAAGAAGTGGCGCGCCGCCGCACCTTCGCGATCATCGCGCACCCGGACGCCGGCAAGACCACGCTCACCGAAAAGCTGCTGCTGTTCGGCGGCGCCATCCAGCTTGCCGGCGAGGTCAAGGCCAAGAAGGACAAGATCCAGACGCGGTCGGACTGGATGAAGATCGAGCGTGAGCGCGGCATTTCGGTCGTCACTTCGGTGATGACCTTCGAGTATGAAGACAATGTCTTCAACCTGCTCGACACGCCCGGCCACGAGGATTTCGCAGACGACACCTATCGCACGCTATCGGCGGTCGACTCGGCCGTCATGGTCATCGATGCCGCCAAGGGCATCGAGCCGCGCACGCTGAAGCTTTTCGAAGTCTGCCGGCTACGCGACATCCCGATCATCACCTTCGTCAACAAGATGGATCGCGAAAGCCGCGATCCGTTCGAGATTCTGGATGAGATCGAGCAGAAGCTGGCGCTGGATACGGCGCCGATCACCTGGCCGATCGGCCGGGGCAAGAATTTTTCCGGCACCTACCATCTGGCGCTGAACGCCGTGCGCAGGGGCGACGACGAGAAGGAGCGCACGCCGGTCAACGGTCCCGATTCCAACCGCGTCGCCGGCCTTTTGCCGGAGAACGAGCGCGAGGCCTTCATCGAGGAGCTGGAGCTGGCGCGGGAAGCATGCAGACCCCTTGATATAGAAGCCTTCCGCGAGGGTCACCTGACGCCGGTCTATTTCGGCTCGGCGCTGCGCAATTATGGCGTGCGCGACCTGATCGAGGCGCTCGGCGCTTTTGGACCGCCGCCGCGTGCTCAAGAGGCCGACACCCGCAAGGTCGAGGCGACCGAAGAGAAGATGACGTCCTTCGTCTTCAAGATCCAGGCCAACATGGATCCCAACCACCGCGACCGCATAGCCTTCGTCCGCGTCTGTTCGGGCAAGCTCGAGCGCGGCATGAAGGCCAAGCTGGTACGCACGGGAAAACCGATGTCGCTGTCGGCGCCGCAGTTCTTCTTTGCCCGCACACGCGTCACCGCCGACGAGGCCTTTGCCGGCGACGTCGTCGGCATTCCCAACCACGGCACGCTGCGTATTGGCGATACGCTGACCGAGGGCGAGGAAATCCTGTTCCGCGGCGTTCCGAATTTCGCCCCGGAAATCCTGCGCCGTGTCCGCCTCGGCGACGCGATGAAGGCCAAAAAGCTGAAGGAAGCGCTGCACCAGATGGCAGAGGAGGGCGTCGTGCAGCTGTTTTCGCCCGAGGACGGCTCACCGGCCATCGTCGGTGTCGTCGGCGCGCTGCAACTCGACGTCCTGAAGGAACGGCTGAACTTCGAATACACCCTGCCGGTCGAATTCGAGATGTCGCGCTTTTCCGTGTGCCGCTGGATCTCGGCCGACGACAAGGCCGAGGTCCTGCGTTTCATCGAGGCGCATCGCGGCGACATCGCCCGCGACCTCGACAACGACCCGGTGTTCCTCGCCCAGCACGCCTTCTCGCTGAACTACGAAGCGGAGCGCTGGAA
>NZ_RZPI01000341.1:0-5834 GCF_003998715.1 Mesorhizobium sp. M7A.F.Ca.CA.002.15.2.1 | reverse complement strand
GTGTGGCCGATGGCGGCAGGTCGAGATCGATTGCCGCTTCGCAGCCGCAACCGATCACCGAGGTGGCGAAGCCGGTCATTGTGATCGCCGCCTGGCGAGCCCATTTCCGGCTCGGCGCGGTGATGACGATGGCGGTTGCGCGCATGCCGAAGGCTTCCGCGAAGGTATCGTCGATCGTTACGCCATTGATGCTCATGTTCGGCATGGCACCTCGCCGAATGGCTGTTCGCGCGCAATCGCGGAATCCGGGAAATTAAACCAGTCCAGCGACAGGCCGTAGCGCTGCTGGTGATAGTCCTCGAGCCGTCGCACCATTGCCTTGTCGACAGGCGGCTTGAGCCTCAATGCCTTGCCCCAGCGGTAATGGATGATTTCCCCGTCTTGCACGACGAGATCGCCATCCTTGAAAACATACGCCGCCTCTCCGAGCATTTTGGCGATACTGCGGTCCCTGCGATAGACAGCGACGTCGGCTGTTGCGCCGGCGCCGAGATGGCCTCGATCCGTCAAGCCGAGCAGCTTGGCTGGCGCCGCGCGCGTCATGATGGCGATTTCCTCGAACGTGTATTCGCGGTCGATTGCGGCCAGGGTAGAGAGCACCAGGGCGGATCGTGAAAGTCCGGCGGCCATTTCGGCGCGCGCTTCCCGGCTCATCAGCAGTTCGAACAGCGCCGGATAGGCGGTAAAAGGTGCACCGTTGGGATGATCGGTGGTGAAGAACACACGCCAGGGATCGTCGATCAGGAGAAAAAGCTCGAGCCCGATCGCCCACTGCATCGTGCCGTAGAAGTCCTTGCCATAGCTGTAGGGCACGATGCCGCCGCCATTGCCGTCACCGTCATGAATGACGGTCTTTTTCGGGTGTGCGCTGCCACGCGCCGAAAACTGCCGCATGACGTCGGAGGAGACCGTGACCGTCTGGCCGAACATCACCTGGCCGATATCGATGGTGACTTCCGGCGTCGCGTTGACCAGTTCGGCAAGCCGTGCGGCGGCAGAGGAAAACCCGCGTTTTCCTTCCGTGCCATAGCCATAGAACTGGAGGTGGGCGAGATGCAGCGGCAGTCCATCCGCCGCTGCAATCGTCGCAGCCGCCGTATCCGCCGATCCGGGGCTGCCCAGATTGTTGCAATGGACATGCAAGGGATGCGGCAAGCCAAGACTGTCGACGGCGGCCTGCAGCGTCTTGACGATCTTGCGCGAACTGACGCCATAGGAAGGCACGACATCATCCAGCGAGAAGGTGCGGACGTTCTCCTTGAAGGCGGCCGCCGCACCGGCGTTGATCACCTTGACCCCAAGCGCTCGCGTCGAAGCGACCGTCCAGGCGACATAGTCCTCGATCATCGTCCGGGGGGCGTCGTCGCGGATCATCGACAACAGGAAATCGTCGTTGCCGAGAATGGCAAGGGTCGCTTTGTCGATAATCGGGATGTCAGCCAGTTCGAGATGCGTGTGCAGCGCCGCTCCCGGCGACATCGCCGGCTCGACGACCGTCGTAAAGCCCATCTTTGCGTAGAGGCAGCCGGTCTGGAACGTCGACCAGCCGGCATTGGCGAGCGGCGTCATTGCTGGCCGCAGCTGATGGGCGGCATGCTGTTCGGGCAAGAGCAGCCGCGCGGTGTTCACATTGCCGCCACCGATGTGGGAGTGGATATCGATGGCGCCAGCCATCACGATGCAGCCGCTGGCTTCGACGGTCCGGTCGGCCGCCCCTCCCGCCGGCGCCGGAACGATCTTGTCGTCCTTGATCCAGAGGTCGCCTTTGCCGAGACGGCCGTTGACGGGATCGATGATGTCGCCGTCGGCGATTTTCGTCAGCATGGCAGTGGCTCGAGGAAAGCGTGGGTAGCGATCAGGCGGATGATCGTCGCGGCGGAGGGCAATTGCGAGGCCGCTTGCGCATCGATCGACCTGAGCGAGCCCGTGCGGCTGGAGTAGACAACCGCATCGTGATCGACCCCAGCCTCGCCGATGGCCATGGTGACTGCGGCGCCGGCAACCGGCTTTTCCGTTTTCGTCAGCACAATCAGCGCCATGCGTGCCCTTTTTTTCTGTAGTTGGGCCGTTGCGGCGGAGATCCGCAGGTGCAGGTCAGCTTCGCCGGCAGCGATCATGCGCTCCACATCGCAGCGCCAGGGATCGAATTCAGGGAGGCCGCGCGCAAAGCCGGTGCGCAGCGGAAAACCTGTCATCCAGGCCGAGGCGAGCGCGCTTCCCCACCCGTTTTCGCTCGCCGGCAGATAAAGGCCGGATGCGCGCGATTTGCGATTGAGATCGGCGATCAGTCCTTGCAGCATCTCCAATGCCAAGCCTTCGGCGGCGTGGCCTGAAAACAGGAACACGGGAAAATGCGCGGCCGCCAGAGCTTTGGCAAAATCATTGAAATTCGACACCGGTTGCGATGTACGCCGCCCTTTGTACTGTGCCCTCAGTGCCGCCAGCGTGGCGGTGAGGCTAGCTTGGCCACAGGAAAGTTGCGTTGCCTTGCGTCCGCCGTTCAGCGGCGGCACAGACATCCCGTTTGGGCCTACCACGAAGAACGCGCGCTGGTTGCCGGTCGAGAGGTCGGGAACCGTCCCGGCAAGTTCGCCGACAAGACCATGATGGATCCGCGGGAGCTCGCCCACGATCACCACGACATCGGCACGCCGGCGCGTCTCTCCGGGGGCGACGGTCATTGCCCCCTTGTCGGTAAAAAGCGCGGTCTCTCGGGCAAGTGCCGCACCATCGGCATGGTCGTATGCCGCGCCAGCCCGCTCAGCCAGCGCGATCGCCGCCCTCGTGCCATCTATATCCGTATCAAAGCTGAAAACCGGGCACCGACTTGACGACAATAGCGACGCGGCATGCGCAGCCGCGTGCTCAATCAGCGCTTCCCGGTTGCCGATCCAAGCAACCGCCATTCGCTAAACTACTTTCTGGTGCCGGCTCGATCCTAGACGAAACTGGATTGGCCGTGAACCCCACCCTGCAGCGGATCAGCGAATGTTTTCATACGCGTCAACAAATTCCGACCCTGCTTAGTCATATTTGACGTAAGCGAAGCGTTGATCGGTCAGTGGAGTGCCCTCCAGTGCCCCGCCTTCCTTGGCCGGCTGCCACTGGACAACGTCCTCGATCTTTTTCGCCAACTCGAAATCCTTGTCGGTAATGCCTTTCGCCGCGTGATTCGTCAGGCGCACCTCGACCCAGGCATAGGAGGCGGTGATATCAGGATGGTGCCACGCCGCCTCGGCGAGATGACCAACCGTGTTGATGACCATGAGCGTCGATTTCCAGCTGTGGGTCTTGTATTTGCGCCGGATCCAGCCGTTTTCATAACGCCATTTCGGCAACTCCTTCTCAAGCCGGTCGGCGATCTCGGCTTCCGAATAGACCTTTTCCTTGACTGTCTCGTTCATCTCGACCTCCGCGAATTGCTCGGTCTGTCACACGCCGGAGCCGGCAAACACGTATGCGTTCTCTTTGGCTTGCCCCATCGACGAAAACAGTTATCATGGTACCGGGCACCTAAACTTCCATGATGCATCCATGATGCACCCATCGGGGGGCAGATGTCGAATTCTGTTACCATACGAGTGCCCGCTCGCCTGCACCTTGGCTTCCTTGATCTCAATGGCGATGCTGGACGGCGGTTCGGCAGCGTCGGGCTTCCATTGAGCGAACCCGAAACCGTCGTCACCCTGTCGCGGTCCAGCGAGACCATCGTCGAAGGCTCCGAGAGCACCCGCGCCAGCGAGCATCTATCGACGCTCTGCAAGCATCTTGGCATTCGCGGCCAGCACCATCTGGTGGTAGAGCAGTCGATCCCCAGTCATGCGGGTCTGGGCTCCGGCACACAGATCGCCCTTGCCGTCGCCTCGGCGTTGCGCACGCTCCACAATCTGCCTCTGGACATCGCCGGCGACGCTAACCTGCTCGAGCGGGGCGGCCGATCCGGCATCGGCATCGCAAGTTTCGAAGACGGCGGCGTCATAGTCGACGCCGGCAAGAACGACCGCGGCGGAACGCCTCCGGTCGTCGCGCGGCTGCCGTTTCCGGAAGAGTGGCGCGTCCTCCTCATCCTCGACCATTCCGGGCATGGACTGCATGGAGCAGCCGAGGTTGCGGCGTTTCGCTCGCTGCCGCCATTCCCAACGGCAGGCAGTGGGGAGATCTGCCGGAGGGTGCTGATGGGCATAATGCCGGCTTTGGTCGAGCGGGACCTTCCGGCATTCGGCGCCGCCGTCACCGCGATACAGATGCTGATCGGCAGCCATTTCGCCCCGGCCCAGGGCGGCGTGTTCACCTCGAAGCGGGTCGAGATGGTGGCCCACTGTCTCAATGAAGCAGGCGCCGTCGGCATCGGCCAGAGTTCCTGGGGGCCGACAGGCTTTGCCTTCGCGCCATCGCAGGACGCCGCACTCAAGTTCGTCGACGCGGTTCGGAAGACGACAGTTGAGGGCGGCCTTGAGGTCAAGATCGTCAAGGGCAGGAACTCCGGCGCGAAGATCAGTTCAACCAGGCTGGATCTCGTCGGCAGCTGACGCTTCAGTTTCAGGCAGAAAGGCAAGAAATGGCCCGCAAACACATCCTGCACATGCTGACACCGTTGAAGCAGATGAGCCCCTTCGACGTGAACATGGCGCTCGACGCAGGTTTCGACGCCGTCGTCCCCTATGTCGATGTGGGCCTGGCCGAAGTGACGGGACTGGTCCAGGACGCGATCTTTTCACGCCCGCCGGATGCGGGTGTCGACACCGGCATCTTCATCGCCGGGAAGGATGCCTCGTTGGCGCTCGACATGTTCGACGCCGCGAAGAAGGCGATGGTGCCGCCTTTCCAGGTTTCGGTATTTGCCGATCCAGCCGGCTCGTTCACCACAGCCGCGGCGATGGTGGCCAAGGTCGAAAAGGCGCTGGAGAAGAAATTCCAGCGTGCGCTCAGGGATACGAGAGTGGCTGTTTTCGGCGCCACCGGCGTCGTCGGCTTCTGCACCGCCGTCATCGCGGCAGGGGAAGGTGCCCGGGTCACACTTGTCGGCCATGACGGCATCGAACGGGTCAAGCAGATCGCGGCCGAGATCGAAAGCAGGTTCCACCTCACCGTCGATGCGGCTGACGGATCGAGCGACGCCCGCAAGACAAAGCTGGTCGAAGCCAACGAAATTATCCTGGCTTGCGCCAAAGCTGGCGTCCAGGTGGTCTCCAAAGCCCAATTGAAAGGCAATGACCTGCTTATTGCGGCCGACGTCAATGCCGTTCCCCCGGCCGGCATCGAAGGATTGGCCGTCAATGCCAATGGTGATCCACTCGATGCGGCAAAAGCTGTCGGCATTGGTCCGCTTGCCATCGGCAATGTCAAATATAAGGTCGAATTCGGTCTCTTCAAAAGAATGATCGAATCCGAAAAGACGATCACGCTCGGTTTTCAGGAAGCGTTTTCCCTTGCACGCGAGATTGCCAAGTAACGCCGGATCTCTTTTGATCGCGGCAATTTCAGGCCGGGGGCTGGCCGCCGCCGCGCGTCGCGCCGGCTATCGTCCGCTGGTCGCCGATTTCTTTTGCGATACGGACACCGTCGCGCTCGCAGAACGCGCGACAATGCTGCCAGGCGACCTGCAAGGAGGCATCGACGGCGAGCGCATCATCGACACGCTTCGGCGATTGGCTGGCGACGACCTGCCGGCCGCCATTGTCCTGGGCTCAGGGTTTGAGCGGATGCCTGAGACCGTGGACAAAATCGCGCGACACTTTCGGCTCGCCGGCAATGGCGGCGCCGCGATCCGCAGGATCAAGGATCCGCAGTTGCTGGCCGATGATTGTGCCGAACTCGGCATCCCGCATCCGCAA
>NZ_RZPI01000340.1:0-5854 GCF_003998715.1 Mesorhizobium sp. M7A.F.Ca.CA.002.15.2.1 | reverse complement strand
GGGATATTCGGCCGCGACCTTCTTCAGCGCATCCTCCCAGGCGAAGCCGGCCATGACGATCGGGTTGTGGCCGTCCTCGGCGAAGCGGCGCAGCGCCTGCTCACGCTGCGAGGCGTTGGAGACCTCGAATTCGACGTAGGCCGTGCCGGTTTCCGTCTTGAATTTCTCGGCGCCGTGATAGGCAGCCTCGTTGAAGGATTTATCGAATTTGCCGCCGAGATCATAGAGGATGGCCGGCTGGACATCCGCGGCGAAAGCCGGAAGAACCATTGCGGTTGCGGCCAGGAGGCCGAGAACGATACGTTTCATGTGATCCACACCCTGTCGGTTATTTTTTCCGTTACGCACCGCATGCCGGCCCGGTTCTCCGGCAGGCATGCGACGTCAGCCAGGAGTGTATTCCCTCCCGCTCGGCGGCAATCTGGCATGGCCCGAAACAAAATTCACGCGGAATTTTGACCTTTTGGAAAAGCTTGGTGCGGGCAAGCCGCACCGCAGCTTGTGTCAGGCGGAGGCGGCGGCAGGGATGGCGCAAGCGACACCGGTGCCTTTGAGGTTGCACGTGCCGTAAGGATTCTTCGCCAGATATTGCTGGTGATCGGCTTCGGCGAAGTAGAATTCGGCCGCCGGGGCGATCTCGGTGGTGATCCTGCCGTGGCCGGCACCGCGCAGCGAGGTCTCATACGCATCGCGCGAGGCGCTCGCCGCCAACAGTTGCGCCTCGTCGCTCGTGTAGATCGCGGAGCGATAGGCGGTGCCGACATCATTGCCCTGGCGCATGCCCTGCGTGGGATCGTGGCTTTCCCAGAACAGCTTCAGAAGCCCAGCATAGGAGACGATCCCGGGGTCATGGACCACCAGCACCGCTTCGGCATGACCGGTTAGCCCGGTGCAGGTCTCCTGATAGGTCGGATTGGGCGTGAAGCCGCCGGCATAGCCGGCCGCGGTGACCCAGACGCCTTCGACCTGCCAGAACAGCCGCTCCGCAGCCCAGAAGCAGCCGAGCCCGAACATGGCCGTCTCCAGCCCCTCGGGATAAGGACCCTTGAGCGGTCTTTTCAAGACCTTGTGCCTGGATGCGGTCGGGATCGCCCTGGCGCGGCCCGGCAGGGCCTCGGAGGGCTTCGGCAGATTGAGCTTCTTGTTCAGCATGTCGCTGAGAAAGAACATGCGCGGGTTTCCCTCTCTTCGCGGAAAGCGGATCAGTTTGCGACGAACTGTCCGGCGCGACGTTGCCGCCTGTAGCCTATCGCATAGAGCAGGAAAGCCAGCACCGCGAACACGGCGAAGCCCGGCTGGTTCAGCACCCAGGCGATGGCGCCATCCCATAGCAGCGGGCTGGTCTTGGTTCGGATGAAGGTCTCGAAGGCGGCCCGCGTGTCGGGCGAGACCGCGAGCCAACTGCTGTTGAGCGGGGTCAGCACCAGCACGGAGGCCGCCACTGTGCGTGTCGCGTCGAGCACCGCCATGATGACGGAAATCGACAGCGCGATCATTGCGGCAAGACGAAAGACGAAGCGAAACATCAGAACCCTCCTCCGGGCTGGTCCTCTCCCGAGGGGCTTTTCAGAGATAGAATGCGCATGGCTGGATCGCAATCGCCATACGCGAATTTGCAGACTCCAAACTCAGGTCAACGGAGGGCCGGACGACAGTCAGTCGGGTCGCTTTTCATTGACATGTGAGGGCAGCTATGCTAATAGTTTGGGTATGGCGTTGACTTGCGCCGACGACCCGCCGCACAGGCGGGTTTTTGCGTTTGGTGCTCGCAAACCGACGCGCCGGCGAAGTCTCCCAAGACCGTGTGAACCCGGATTTGTTGCCCGCGCGAATTATGCGGCCGGCTTCCTTTTGTGCCGGTGGACACGCCAGACAGCAAAAACGCCGCCGCCGATGGCGCCGATCACCAGACCGGCCAGGCCGGTGAACACGGCGAAATAGCCGCAGGCGCCCTCGAAACAGCTCATCTCGGTGGCATCGGCGATCACCGAGCCGATGGCGAATCCGCCCACGGCGCCGATGACCGCGCCCAGGACGATGCCGAGCAGCGCGGCGATGACCGAGACGAAGGCCGATGGGCTCTCGGTTTTCGGATTGACATAAACGGCATCGGCTTCGGATCCATGGCGCAGCAGATAGATGCAGAGCGCGCCGATGGCGATTTCGGCGCCGGTGATGACAAGCGCCTGGCCCGAGAAGACGAATCCCGGCACCGTAGGGGCATAGGCATGGATGACCAGCAGCCCGACGATTATGGCAATCTGCCAGATCGTGAACTGGCGCGGGAAGCGGGCCGAGCGGCCGAAGGCGAGGCCGAGCAGGTAAAGCCCCCATAGGATGGTGACGATGTCGACGACGAGCCCGCCATAGATAAGGTAAAGCACGCTGTCTGGCAGGCCGGTGGCGCCGACCGCGGGCCAGACGGAGATCAGGCCGTAGACTGACCACGCCATGACGAAGACAAGCCAGCCCACCGGCACGAAGGACAGCCCGCTGTCCGGCCGCCTGACTGGCGTCTGTCCATTGCTCGATGTCATGTCCGCACAATGCCCCCGCAAAGCCTCGGCACCCGACAGGCAACTCCGGGGGAAGTCAAGGGCGGCCGTCCCTGCGGTCCTGCCTGTGCACACCATTGCAGCGGCGGCGCCCGCAAAAACGGGCATGCCGGCGGCCTCGTGAAAGACTGTGTGGCCGGCAAAGCGAATAGACTGCCGTTATGGCTTGGCATTCGCCGTCGGATCGACTAGATGAGCCCCGCGCCTGTTGCTTCGACGGCTCAGGTGCAGGGGAAGGCGTTTGCTGGTTGGCGACGCCGATGGCGAAAGTTTCGTCTTGCCCCAAGGGAGGTGCATCTCCCCAACCCGCGCGGCAAAACCGGCCGACGCGACATGCATGGACGGAGAGGTGGCCGAGTGGTTGAAGGCGCACGCCTGGAAAGTGTGTTTACGGGAGACCGTAACGCGGGTTCGAATCCCGCTCTCTCCGCCATCCTGCTTCGCTCTACGAGCTTCGCAGGACAAGCCCGAGCCTTTGCGCGAAGCAGGGCGGTAAACATCCCGCCGCGCTCTGCCCTTGAAACCTGCCAATCACAGGAGATGGCATGCCGAACGATGTAATCGTGCGCGACAGCAATGGCGCTCAATTGAATGACGGCGATTCCGTCACGCTGATCAAGGACCTCAAAGTCAAAGGCACTTCGGAAACGATCAAGCGCGGCACGTTGGTGAAGGCTATCCGCCTGAACGGCAATCCCGGCGAGATCGAATGCAACACCAAGCAAGTGAAAGGCCTGGTGCTCAAGACCGAGTTCGTGAAGAAGGCGTGAGCCTCAGGGCGGCAAGCGATCTCGATGGCTCCTTCGGGATTTTGGAGAGCCTGCCGTCGCCAAGTGGAAGCGGAGCCGTTGAGCGTCCGGCACATGATCGTTGCGCTGCGAAATTGATAATTTCGCCGACCAGGCACAATCAAAAACCGCCAAGACCCAAGTCTGGAACCTCCGGCCTCGTTGCGCGTTTCAGGGCGTCCCGTTCGCGGACCCGCCGGATATCTCTCCAAGCGCGCAAAAAAACCAGGAGCCCGCTTCATGCACGACAAGCTGTTTCATTCCCCGGTCGCACTCTCGGTCGGCCTTGGCTTCAAGCGCGAGATTGCGTCGCTGGCCGAAATGCACGACTTCCTTACCAATTGGACGACCTCCCGCCGCGGCCCCCTCTACCGCAACGCGGTGGAAGCATGTGAACTCGCCATCCCAGGCTATGTGACCATCGAGCAGGCCCGCCACGCGCTCGTCCAGTTTGCGCAAGCTTCTTGTATCCTGTGGCCGGACCTCGAGCCGGTGGCGGGCGTGCACGCCGTTGCGCGTGGCTATGGCGGCTACGCCGCCTGAAGATCGATACCCTCCGTGGCGGCTAAAGCCACACCACCATAGAAGGCCCGGCTGGCCCCAGCCGGGCTTTCCCGTTTCCGGCAGCTCGCAAGCAAATCGCAATCCTGTGGCTGGCCGCCTGCCTTGCGCGACAATCCCTGCGTGGAGTGTTGGGAAGAGCCCGCGCAAAAATCTTTATGAAATTCCTATTTCTTTCCACTGCGCTCCGTCTCGAACCTTTATGGCGATCGGGTCCATATTCCCTTCAGAAAACACATTCGGTTTCGTCGCCAAAGATGCGACGGGACACTTTCGATATATTGCGAACTCTCCTGTCAAGTTCGCAAAGTACAAAAGAACAAAAGGAATAAAAACA
Source organism: Mesorhizobium sp. M7A.F.Ca.CA.002.15.2.1 (assembly GCF_003998715.1). Classification (NCBI taxonomy): domain Bacteria; kingdom Pseudomonadati; phylum Pseudomonadota; class Alphaproteobacteria; order Hyphomicrobiales; family Phyllobacteriaceae; genus Mesorhizobium; species Mesorhizobium sp. M7A.F.Ca.CA.002.15.2.1. The sequence continues at coordinate 1,613 of NZ_RZPI01000340.1, read as the reverse complement.
ATGGATATGGCCGTTATCGGAATCGGAATTTTGTTCTTTGCCCTTTGTTTCGCCTACATAAAAGCTTGCGACGCTCTCTAGAGCGAGGCTGAAAAAATGATCGTCGACTATATTCTCGGTGGCGGCGTTACGCTGTTCCTGCTCGCCTACCTGACCTACGCCCTCGTTCGTCCAGAACGCTTCTGAAGGCACGGAAAGCCACAGCCATGACACTGAACGGTTGGATACAGATCCTGGTCTATTGCGGGATCGTCATATTGCTGGTGAAGCCGCTCGGCGGCTACATGCACCGCGTCTTCGACGGCGACCGGACGCTGCTCTCGCCCGTCTTCGGCCCGCTCGAGCGCGGGCTGTACCGTGTTTGCGGAACCAGCGAACGGGAGGAACAGCACTGGACCACCTATGCGGTCGCCCTGCTGCTCTTCAACCTTGCCGGCTTCCTGGTGCTCTACGCCCTGCAGCGCCTGCAGGGCAGCCTGCCCTACAACCCGGCCGGCATGACAGCGGTTGAACCAGGGCTCGCCTTCAACACCGCCGCCAGCTTCATGACCAACACCAACTGGCAGAACTATGGTGGCGAGAGCACGATGTCCTATCTCGTGCAGATGGCTGGGCTGACGGTGCAGAACTTCGTTTCGGCGGCCACGGGCATTGCCATAGCCATCGCGCTGATCCGCGGCTTTGCCCGGGCTTCGGGCAAGTCGATCGGCAATTTCTGGGTCGATATGACCCGCTCCACACTCTATTTGCTGCTGCCGTTCTGCGTCGTGCTGACGCTGGCCTATGTCTGGCTCGGCATGCCGCAGACGCTGGGCGCCTATGTCAACGCCACGACGCTCGAAGGCGCGCAGCAGACCATCGCCGTCGGCCCGGTCGCTTCGCAGGTGGCCATCAAGATGCTCGGCACCAATGGCGGCGGCTTCTTCAACGCCAATGCCGCGCACCCGTTCGAGAACCCCGACGCGATCTCCAACCTGATCCAGATGGTGTCGATCTTCGCCATCGGCGCCGCCTTGACCAATGTCTTCGGCCGCATGATCGGCAACCAGCGCCAGGGCTGGGCGATCCTCTCGGCCATGGGCGTCATGTTCATCGCCGGTGTCGCCATCTGCTACTGGGCGGAAGCCGCCGGCAACCCGCTGGTGCATGCGCTGGGCATCGACGGCGGCAACATGGAGGGCAAGGAGACACGTTTCGGCATCGCCTTGTCGGCGCTGTTTGCCGTCATCACCACGGCCGCTTCCTGCGGCGCTGTCAACGCCATGCACGGCTCGTTCACGGCGCTCGGCGGCATGATCCCGATCATCAACATGCAGCTTGGCGAAGTCATCGTCGGCGGTGTCGGCGCGGGCCTCTACGGCATCCTGATGTACATCGTCGTCGCCGTCTTCGTCGCCGGCCTGATGGTCGGTCGCACGCCCGAATATCTCGGCAAGAAGATCGAGGCCAAGGAGGTCAAGATGGCGATGCTGGCCATATTGTGCCTGCCGCTGGCGATGCTGATCTTCACGGCCATCGCCGTCGTGCTGCCGACCGGCGTGGCGTCGATGGGCAATGCCGGCCCGCACGGCTTCTCCGAGGTCCTCTATGCCTACCCTTCGGCGGCGGCCAAC
>NZ_RZPI01000033.1:0-18441 GCF_003998715.1 Mesorhizobium sp. M7A.F.Ca.CA.002.15.2.1 | reverse complement strand
ATTGATGATTAATAACGAGATTTACTCAAAATATTGTTGGGACTTCACCAAATGTTTGCGGGTTTGTAATAGGAAGCGCGAAGGGGTGGCTTGGAACACATGAAATACATCGTCTTCATTCTCTTTACCGTCATGACCAATGCCGCCGCGCAGCTGATGCTGAAGCAAGGCATGATGTCGCTCGGACCGATCTCGTTCGAGGGCGTCAATCCGCTCGTCAAGCTGCTGCAGATCGTCTTCAGCCCCTGGGTGTTCCTTGGCCTGTGTACCTTCGTCATCTCGATGGCCTCGCATCTCTATGTGCTGTCCAAGGTCGAGCTCTCCTTCGCCTACCCGTTCCTCAGCCTCGCCTATGTTGCCGTCGCCATCTTCGCTTATTTCGTCTTCCGCGAGGACCTCAATGGCTGGCGGATCGCCGGTATCGCCTTCATCTGCGTCGGCACGGTGCTGATCGCGCAAAGTGGGCGGGATTTGGGTGAGCAAGGGCATGAGGACCAGACCGCTTCCATCACGCCCGACAAGATCCAAGCAAACGAGATCGTTCGATGAGACATGTGATTTTCGGCGGCGACGGTTTCGTCGGCCGCCATCTTGCCCCGAAACTTGTGGCCGATGGTGAAGAGGTTGTCGTCGCCGACATCGTCAAGAGCGACCTGCCGCACTACCGCACCGTCCGCTTTATCCAATGCGACGTCACCGACCCGACCTCGGTCACCGCGGTTGGGCTCAGGGCCGACGACATGGTCTACAATTTGTCGGCCAAGATGCTATCGCCGATCCAGGTGCGCGCCAAGCGGCACGATTTCTTCTTCCCTGTGAATTTCCATGGCACCGAGCACATCATGCAGGCCATGGACGGAGCCGGTGCGTCAAAACTCGTCCACTACACGACCGACATGATCTACGGCCACACGGTCACGCAGCCGATGACCGAGGAGCACCCGGTGGCGCCGCTGGGCGAATATGGCTGGTCGAAGCAGAAGACAGAGGAGCTCGCCGCCGAATGGCGCAAGCGCGGCATGTCGATCTCGCTGTTTCGCCCGCGCCTGATCATCGGTCCCGGCCGGCTCGGCATTCTGGAAAAACTGTTCAAGCTGATCGACTGGAACCTTCCCGTGCCGATGATCGGTTCGGGCAGGAATCCTTATCAGTTCATCTCGGTGTTCGACTGCGCCGAGGCTGCGCGCGCGGCCTGGAAGGCCGGCGTGCCAAACGAGGCCTATAATCTCGGTTCGCTCAATCCGCCGCCGGTCAAGAAATTGCTCGGCGATCTGATCAGGCATGCCGGCTCGAAATCGATCCTGATCCCGACACCGGGCTGGGCGGTCAAGCGCACGCTGGACCTGCTTGACCTCTTGAACATGCCGATCATGGACCCGGAACAGTATCTGATCGCCGACGAGGATTGCGTGCTCGACGTGTCCAAGGCCGGGCGTCAGCTCGGCTGGGTGCCGCAATATCGCGACGAGGACATGCTGATCGCCGCCTACAGCGAGTACCGCGCAAAGAAAGCCGGTCACGCCGTCGCCACCAAACATGTGCCCGCCGAATAGCGGCTTGCAAAAACAGCTTTCGTTGCGCCCGATCCTGGTCGTGCGCGCAGACAGGAGATTGAAATGACCGTCATGGCCAAGCCCGAACAGACCAATTTGCGCACCATGGTCAGCGCGCCGGCGCTGTCGCCTGTCACCATCGCCAAGCCCGATTTGATCAGCGTCGAACAAGCCAAGGCGATGGATGTCGCCCGCATGACCGACCTGTTCAAGGCGCATCTCAACCCCGGCCAGTTCCACTTCATGAAGCTGCTCGGCTTCCACAAGATCAAGATCGAGCGTGCCGAAGGCATGTTCTACATCGACCAGAACGGCCGCAAGATCCTCGACTTCTTCGGCGGCTTCGGTTCGCTGGCCTTTGGCCACAATCATCCGCGCATCCTGGAAGCACGCAAGAAATTCCAGGAGGAGAAGCGCCAGGAAATCGCCATCGCCTTCATGTCGCAATATGCGGCAGCGCTTGCGCACAACATCGCCAAATGCTCGCCCGGCGATCTCGACATGGTATTTTTGGGTTCGTCCGGCTCGGAAGCGATGGAAGCGGCGGTGAAGCTCGCCGAGCGCGCGGCCGGTCCGAAGCGGCCGAAGATCGTCTATGCCGAGAATTCCTTCCACGGCAAGACCAAGGGCGTGCTGGGCATCACAGACGGCCAGCTTTACCGCGCCGACTTCAAGGTGGCGGAAAACACGGTCCGCATCCCGTTCGCCGACATCGAGGCGGTCGAGCGCCTGTTCCGCTCCGATCCGGAGGTCGGGGTCATCGTGCTCGAGACCATCCAGGGCGGTGGCGGCATCATTCAGGCGCCGGCCGAATATTGGCAGAAGCTGCGCGCGCTGTGCGATCAGTACGGCGTGCTGTGGGTCGCCGACGAAGTGCAGTGCGGCTACGGCCGTTCGGGCCGCTTCTACGCCTTCGAGCATTACGGCGTCATTCCCGATGTGACCGCGCTGGCCAAGTCGCTCGGCGCCGGCAAGGCGGCGGTGGGAGCCATGATCGCGCGGCGCGAGGTCTACATGAAGGCCTATGGCACGCCGAAAACGGCGATGATCCATGCCATGGCGACCTTCGGCGGCATGGGCGAGGCCTGCGTCACCGCGATCGAGGGGCTCAACGTGCTCTACGACGAGGGGCTGATCGACAATGCCGCCGTCACCGGCGACTATTTGCTGCAGCGCCTGCAGGCGCTCAGGGAAAAGTACCCGAAGATCATCAAGGATGTGCGCGGCAAGGGTTTTATGGTCGGCCTGGAGTTCCACGACTTCTCGCAGACCTTGCCGATGGTGCTGCGGCCGATCGTCAGCGTGCTCGACGACAAGCTGAAGGGCTCGCTGTCGGGCTTCGTCGGCGCGCTGCTGCTGCGCGATTACGACGTGCTGGTCGCCTTCACCGAGTACAACCGCAACGTCATCCGGCTGGAGCCGCCGCTGATCTGCCAGCGTGAGCATGTCGATCGTTTCGTCGATGCTTTCGACAGTCTGCTGTCGCGCGGCATCGTGTCGATCGTGAAGGATTTCGTCAAAAGCCAGGTCCGTTAAACCGAAACTCGCTGAGTAGACATGCTGACCAAGTCGCCCGCTCCACAGAACCCACTCGACCGGCTCACCGGGGCCGGTCTGGCGTGGGGCGTGGGGACTTATGCGCGGCTGGCGGCACCGATCGGCGCCGCGGCCTTCGCGCTCTACATTCTTTTTTCAGCGTTCACCGCGTGGGTGATGCCCGACGCCAATTGGGACATGCTGCCCTATCTCGCCATAGCGGAGGAAGGCACCTATCCCGATGCACAGGCGCTGCATGACTATGCCTACAACACTGTCAAATCGGGCGTGTCGGCCGGTGACTACAAGGCGCTGACCGACGATGGCGGCGGCTTCCGCAGCCACATGGCGGAGAATGCCGCCGACTTCCATTCATTGCTCGGCATGTACCGGATCAAGTTCCTCTATGCCGAGATCCTGTCGACGATGAGCGCGGTGATGTCGCCGGTCGAGGCGATGCGCCTGGTCTCAGTGTTCTCCGTGCTGCTGTTCGGCGCGATCGCCCTGATGTGGCTGCGCTCCGAGGGGGCACTGGCCTTGGCGCCGGTGGTCGGCGCGGTGCTGATCATGGCCGATTTCGGCGATGCGGCGCGCGCCTCAACGCCGGATCTGCTCACATCGGCGCTGTTGCTGGGCGGGCTTTATGCCTATGTCCGCGGCCGCGAGGTGGCGACGGCGATCCTGCTCTTCCTCGCCTTCATGGTGCGCCCGGACAACATTGTTTTCCTTGCTGTTTTTGCTGTGCTGCTGGTTGCGTTCCGGCAGAGGGCATGGGGCGCGCTGGCCGGCTTTGCCGCTTCCTTCGTTGCCTATTTCGCCATCTCGCACTGGGCGCATCATCCCGGCTGGTGGCCGCATCTGTGGTTCTCCAGCATCGAGCAGCATTACAATATGGACGGGTTCGAGCCGCCATTCTCCATCGTTGCCTATCTCAGGGCATTTGCCACCTCGCTGCTGCGTGCCGTCAGCCTGAACAGCTGGGTCGGCGTGTCGGTGCTGGCACTGGCCGGCTGGTTTGCTGCCGACCGCGCCGGCTTCCGCCTCGACCGCCGCGCCGGCATCCTGTTCGCGGCACTGGTGCTCGGCGCGCTGGCGAAGTTCACCGTCTTCCCGATCCACGACACGCGCATCTATTTCCCGCATCTGATCCCGCCATTCCTGCTGCTGGCGACGCCGTTCATGGCGTTGTGGGCGGCCGTGGCTCGCGGCCAGAATCGCGCTGCCATGCAAATCATTCCCGGAGACAAGTCATGAGTTCGCTATCCAGCCTGGCGCGCGTTGCCCTGTCGCTCGGTCTTCCCAGTGGCGTTCTCGATCGCGGGCCGTCGCTGCGCGGCACGAAATTCCTGGCCAAGGCAGCGCTGAAGGCGCGGTTTGGTGGGGCGGGGCGGCCGTTCCAGATGGTCAATGTCGGCGCCTGCGACGGCGCGCTCTTCGACGATGTGACGCCGTGGCTGCACAGGATTCCCGGTGCACGCGCGATGCTGGTCGAGCCGATCCCCTACAATCAGAAACGGCTGCGCGCCAACTACCCCGACATCAGCCGCTTCATCATCGAGCCGGTGGCGGTGACGAAGACAAAGGGCACGATCACCGTCCACACTTTCGATGCCGCCGCGCTCGAGGCCGGCACGCTGCCCATCGAATTCATCGGCTGTTCGTCGGTCACCGACACCAATCTGATGTCGGGCAAGAATGCCTGGGGCGAGGCCGACGCCAACTTCAACAAGTTCGCGCCGCATCTCAGGGACATCGAGGTGCCATCCGAGACCTTGCTGACGCTGCTCGACCGCAACGGCATCACCCATATCGACGCCTTCCTCGTCGATTGCGAGGGCGCCGACTGGATCGTCTTCGAACAACTCGACCTCAAGCGCTACCGTCCCGGCATGATCAAGGTCGAGGTCGGCGCGCTGCCGGCCGCCGAGATCGGCCAGGTCGTGGTCAAGCTGAAGACATCAGGCTATCAGGTCGGTTTCCAGGCCGAGGACATCTGGGCCTTCGTGTGAAGGAAGATAGAGCAGACGACCCCCTCCATTGCTACAAAGACGTGGCCTAGTCCTCTCTGAACGCACGACTGATCTGATCGGAAAGCGGCTTCACGAAATATGAAAACGCAGACCGTTCGTGGGTCTTGATAAAGGCCTCAACGGGCATTCCCGGAAGAACAATGAGTCCGTCTAGCCGCGCCAGTTCTTCGGGCGCTACCACGAAGCGCACCTGATAGTAGGAAGATCCTGAGCGCTCGTTAGTCGTCAGGTCAGCTGCAATACGGACAACCGTCCCATTGAGTTCTGGCGTGGTACGCTGATTGAATGCCGAGAGGCGTAGCACTGCCTTCTGCCCAAGCTCATTCTGGTCGATGTCGCGCGGTGCGATCTGGGCATCCAGCGCGAGCCCGCCGCTATCGGGAACGATCGACATAATCACATCCCCTGGCGAAATGACGCCGCCGACAGTGTGAAATGCCAGTTGGTGCACGATGCCAGCCTGTGGAGCGATGATGTCGATTCGCTTGAGTTGATCCTCGGCCGCGATCTTTCGCTCGATATATTCTCCGATCTGACCTTGCACTTCACGAAGTTCGGCGCTCACTTCAGTTTTCAGGTCGGAGTCGATCTGCAGGATCTGCAGTCTAGCTTCCGATATTCGGCCTGCTGCTTGAGCCTGGCCGGCCATCGCCTCGCCTCGATCACCGCCGAGGGTCGCCGCCTCTCGCTCCAGGTCGTTCAATCGCAACACAGAAACAATGCCCTTTGCCCGGAGCACTTGAAGCGAGGCGATCTCGGCATCAAGCACAGAGAGCCCACGATCAAAGGCTGTTTCGCGAGACTTCAGGCCATCGATCTCATGCGCGAACTGCTTAATTCTTTCGCGCAACTGGGACTTCTTCCCCGCTCGGTCTTCCTTCCTGAACTCAAACAGTCGACGCTCACTCTGAACGGCTGCGGCGATATCGGTGTTGTCAAGCCGGGAAAGTAAAGTTCCTGGAAACGCAATCTGGTCTTCGTCGTCGCGCTCGGCCTCAAGTCTAGCGAGCCGTGCAGTCAATTCGTCCAGCCTCTTGGTGACGATTCCAAGGTTTGCCCGCGCTTGCGTTGCATCGAGGCGCACAAGTACATCTCCGGCAGCAATCTTCTGCCCCTCCTTGATGAGAATCTCGCTGATAACGCCTCCAGTCAAATGTTGGATTTTCTTGACATAGCTATCGACGACAAAGGTGCCGGAAGCCACGACTGCACCAGAGAGATTGGTTGCGGCCGCCCACCCGCCTATGCCTCCCACCAAGAAAAGGCAGGAAGTGCCGCCAATGAAGAGGTGCCGCCGGATAGATCTTGAAACCAATTCGGCCTCAACGTTTGGCATCGGATCCCTCCATCAAGATTTCAGCGACCTCCGGCTTTGACTCGTTCGGATCTGCGACCATCTTGAAGGGCGCGAGCATCCTGGCCGATACAGAAAAGCCCGGATATCCAGCCATGGTAGGATTCGGAGAAGGGACCTTTGATATTTTCGAAAGAACTTCGTCGCGTGGTCCGAAGGCTTTGACCCGACCGGCCTCCATCATGAGAACGAAATCGACTGCAGCTAGCGCGCTCGGTCGATGCGCTATAACTATTGCGATCCCCTTGCGTTCCCTCACGGCCGCGATTGCCTTCACAACAGCAGCTTCGCCATCGGCGTCAAGATTCGCATTGGGTTCATCGAGCACGACGAGGAACGGATCGGCGTAGAGTGCCCTGGCAAGGCCGATCCGCTGGCGTTGCCCTGCCGAAAGGGATGATCCGGCTTCTCCAATGCGGGCTTCATATCCTTTATCAAACTGCAGGATAAGCTCATGAACGCCAGCCGCCATCGCGGCTGATACAATTGTCTCCGGCTTCGCGTCGGATTCGAAGCGGGCGATGTTCTCTGCGATCGTGCCATCGAAAAGTTCGCCCCCCTGTGGCAGGTAGCCGATGTGGCGACCGATTGCCTCCTGATCCCACTGGTCGAGTGACGCGTCGTCAATACGCACTTTGCCGCTCGCCGGGGTCCAGGCGCCAACGAGAGCGCGGGCAAGCGTCGACTTCCCCGCACCGCTAGGGCCAATAATGCCGAGCGCGCTCCCCGCGCGCATGACGAAGTTTGCTGCGAAGACCGTCGGCTTCGTCTCACCAGGGGGAACGACGGTGATGCCTGCGGCACGCAGTTCGCATTGCGGTTTGGGCAGGGCCAAGACAGTTGTCTCTTCAGGCATCATCAGCAGCAAATCCCTGAGGCGGATCCAACTCTGTCTCGCCATCAGGAACACTTTCCAACTTCCGATTGCCAATTCGACGGGCGCTAGTGCGCGGCCCATTATGATGGAACTGGCAATCATCACCCCCGGTGTGACCTGCTGCTCGATAGCGAGCCATGCACCCACTGCCAGGATTGCGGACTGGAGAACCAAACGAAGTGTTTTTGCAACGCCCCCTAGGCCGCTAACAACATCGCTGGCCCTGCGATTTGCCGCAAGGTAGTCCGAATTTGCAAGGCGCCAGCGCGCGGTCATGCGATTGCTAAGCCCCATCGCACGTATAGCTTCGGCATTGCGACGGGACGCGTCCAGCAAGGCATTGCGCACCGTGTTATGCCGGAGTGCCTCTCGAGTTGGGTTGCGGGAAGACGCATCGGTAATAACGGTAAGCGAGACCAACAAGATCGCGCCGACCATTGCTGTCATACCAAGCCAGAAATGAAGTAGAAAACACAGGCCGAGATAAAAGGGCATCCAAGGTAAATCGAAAAACGCGGTCGGACCGGGTCCGGAGAGAAAATTGCGTACATTGTCGAGATCGCGCAGCGGCTGCAATCCGTCGCTGGGCATGCGAGTTTCGAGTGGAAGGCGGACGACTGCGTCGTGAACGCGCCCGGAAAGCTGGTGATCGAACCGCTCACCGACGCGTAGAAGAACGCGGGCACGAATGATGTCAAGGCCGCATTGAAAGGCATATAGGCCGAACGCAAGCATCCCGAGGCCGACCAGTGTTGGGACGCTGTGGCTGGCAAGCACACGGTCATAAACCTGCAACATGAACAAGGGGGCAGTTAGCGCCAATACGTTTATGACGCCGCTTATCACCGCTGTTGCGAGGATTACCGCCTTGTTCGCCGCAACAAGTGACCTTTCAAATCCCCCAGAACCTATCTTCTCGGGGGATCGGGTCATGGAGATCTCGTTCCACCTACTTCAGCACAAAATCCTATGCATAGCTCAAGCATATTGCTTGTTACTGCCACTGATCCAGACCGAGGTGACTCACCCAAGACATACTTCAAGCGGCAACAAGCCATGCTGGGTCGAATCCCATATCAAACACGGTGTTCATTGCCACGCTGTGCGCGTTGTCATTTTCGTCCAAATAAGCCAACGAGAATGAATTAAAAACCTGCGATCTGCCGAAGTACCCGTTAATAACATGCGCCGACCCTGTCCATTCTGAAGACATACCAAAGTCTACCGTGTAGTCTCCATAAAGCACATCGGTACTGATGTAGTAGGCCTTGTTGGAGCTAAATGAATATGTACCAATTTCGATTGAAGTGGCTCCGTCATTGCCGCTGAGGGTATATTTTACATCCCACCAGTTCGTAACATAGTCTATCTCATACCATTGCTCACTTGCATGTATCGTTGTTGTACGCTGCGCGACCAATGTCTTCTCTAGATCCAGATCGGTGAGGCTTAATCCAGACAATAGGAAATTATTCAAGGGAGCAGAATAGTCTGAAGCGGGATCTGATGGCCAATACTTCTCTAGATTTCCAACAGCGACGTCATGCCCGCCATCGGGCGTCATGACATAGCCGACAAAAAAGTGACTCGAATCCTGGAACTCGATCGTGTCGTTCCCGCTGCCCGTATCAATCATGACCGGCAGGATTATACCCCAGCTGTTGTCTGCAACACCCGAGACTATGATGTGGTCATTTCCAGCGCCAGAAAAGACAAATCCCTGATCCGGATTGACCAAGGTTATCTCGTTGTCCTTTTCATTCCCAACAAGAATAAACTGAGAGGTGCTGTTCAAGGTGAAGCTGGTAACGTCACCCTGCAGGACAACCAGATTTCCATCCTTGTTCGCCGATGTTGCCGCATTTCCGGCTATGAAGGTGGCGCCGTTGATATTGACGATGTTATGCGGGTCGAGCCCCCAATAGTAAGGGTTCGACAGTTTGTAGGAATCCGATTGCATCCACTCGGAATTGTACCCTGCAAGAGTCAACTCGTTTGCGGTGCCGATGGTCTGGTTGATCACGTGATCGAACTCAGTCCCATGGGGAGTTGTGGGGAGATCGCTCCGGTCGAACGATATCTCCTTGTAGTCAGTGCTGGCATGCAGGATATTTGAGGTTCCTGAAACCGCCTCCTCAATCAGGAGACCATGAATGAACCTGCCAAGGAAACCAGACGCATCGGTGTCGTTAGCTGGGGCATACGGTTTTTGCTCGAACAGATATGACTGCTTGCTATCCAAGAATCCCGTATGGGTAGCGGCCCACTGGAGCAAGCTTTTGGCGAGAACATCGTCCCCGATAATAAATTTCATCTGAGATAGATTAAACACAAATGGATCCATATCCTGGAACCATTGGAGCGCATAGTTTTTCGCCGTAGCATCGCCGACTGTCAGCGGAATATTCATTCTAAAGTAGGATAGATACTGAGACAGATCCGCACTCGACGTGACCAGCCAGAAATCATAGTCGTTGAGAGCTCGAACCTCGTAGTAGGGTGTCCACCCTTCCGCCGCGCCTGAGAGCTCGGGGAAAACAGTTTGGTATGCTGCATCATGATAGTCGGAAATTTGCCGCCCCGTAAGGTTCCAATCAGTTTGTGTTGACCGAAGAGCGTAGTCACGCGTAGCGAGTTCCAGCATGAGCGCATCGCGACGTTGGTCAAAGAGTCCTGACGCGAAATCGCCATCTATTTTGTTCTTGGCATAGTTGTTAGCAACAATTCCGATTAACGAGTCGGCGTTCACGACACCATGTGCCATGCTTCCATAGTAGATGCCAGCGGCGGAAAGCGCATCGTAGTAATGAGACGCGTCACCCGTCGAGATGGTAAGCGCATATGCAGAGTTAATATCGTTTATCTGCTGTGAAGTTGGCATGATACGCTCCTATTTTTCAGAAAATGAATCAATCAGCGCCGAAAGACGTTTGTGAAACCTAGAGACGTCCTCTCGAAGATATTTACGAGGCGCCATGATCATCCAGCGCAATCCAGCCCTATCAAAGCTCATCATGCACGATGATACAGAAGAATATCCAGTGCACATAATGTACATAGGATCCGGCGCGGAAATATAGTAGATATTGTGAGAGAGATACCCCTTAGCATTATCCTTTACGCGAAACGAGGCGAATTTAATACCAGCATCGAGGTCATTTATAATTGGAAGCAGGAGGTTTTGCGGAATATGAATTTTTAGTGGGCCGCCTGGAACGGAGGCCGCCACTCCGAGTGCGTCCGAAAGCGGCAGCAGATCCTCCTCCCCCCGGATCTGGGGGTTTGGCCCGCGGCCAGCTTTCAGTTCAGGATAGCTCAGTCGTAGCGCGACTTGCTTGATATCCATGGTTGCCTTCGGATTTCGTTCCCGAAATAGATCTGAGGGGACATAGAGCGTTCCCTGCGAGTATGTCACGGCAACGCGATCGATCGACGAAGAGGTGAGCCAGAGAAAACGTTCGTCTCCAGTGTCGAGTGATGCGGATTGCGAGTGCCCGCAGGTGACCAAAGCCAAGAGGAGCGCAATTGAAAATCGACCTTTGAGCACGCGTTTTCCCGCCCAGCATGCGCTCTAATTCGTTAAGTTATTAGTATGCCATATCTCATAACGATTGCAACAATTAATATACTTACAGATTTATCTTTCATCGAAGTATATAAGTAAGATCTTTTATAATAATGCTGATCTCGATGCGTAGCTATCAGGTCGGTTTCCAGGCCGAGGACATCTGGGCCTTCGCCTGAGTTAGCCTACCGGAAAGCGAACCGCCCCAGGCGCCCGGTGTGAAGCATTCTGCCGTCTGGTCGCTCGGCTTTTTGCCAATGTCGCAAACAGGCTTCAATCGTGCTGCTGCTCCGCCCTATAGTCCGCCCGCTTTATCACTTTGGAGTCGCGGGCAATGGCAGAGTTTCCGAAAAAGGCGAGGGTCGTCATCGTCGGCCTGGGCGGTATTGTCGGCGCATCGATCGCCCATCACCTGATCGAACGCGGCTGGGATGACATTGTCGGCATCGACAAATCAGGTATCCCGACCGATATCGGCTCGACGGCGCACGCCTCCGACTTCTGCTACACCACCAGCCACGATTTCCTGTCGTGCTGGACGACGCTCTACTCCATCGATTTCTACGAGAAGATGGGTCATTACGCGCGTATCGGCGGCCTCGAGGTCGCGCGTGTCGGCGACGACAGCCGAATGGAAGAAATCAAGCGCAAGATCGCCTCGGCCAAGGCGTTTGGCACGCGCGCGCGCCTGATCGAGCCGGCCGAGATCAAGGAAAAATTTCCGCTCATCGAAGAAGCGATTGTTCAAGGTGGTCTTTGGGATCCCGATGCCGGTCTGGTCATCCCGCGTTCGCAGACGGTCGCCGGCAAGCTGGTCGACCAGGCGGAAGCGTCGGGCAAGCTCAAATCCTTCGCCAACACATCGGCCCGGTCGCTGGTCGTCAAGGACGGCCGCATATCAGGCGTGGTAACGGACCGCGGCACCATCGAGGCCGACTATGTCGTCGTCTGCGCCGGGATTTGGGGCCGGCTGATAGCGGAAATGGTCGGCGAAGACCTGCCGGTCATGCCGATCGACCATCCGCTGACCTTCTTCGGCCCCTACAACGAGTTCGCCGGCACCGGCAAGGAGATCGGCTGGCCGCTGCTGCGCGACCAGGGCAACTCGGCCTATATGCGCGACACCGGTGATCCCAAGACCGCCGAGGGCGGGCAGATCGAATGGGGTTATTACGAAGAGACCAATCCGCGCCTTTGCCACCCGCGCGACCTGCTGGAGAAGGACCAGGCGCGGCTTTCGCCGTCGCAACGCGATCTCGACATGGAACAGATCCTGGCGCCGCTCGAACGCGCCATGGAACTGACGCCGATCCTCGGCGAACTCGGCTATAATGAGAGCCATTCGTTCAATGGACTTCTCCAGGTAACCGCGGACGGCGGCCCGTCGATGGGCGAAAGCCAGAAGGTGCGGGGTCTGTGGTATGCCGTTGCCATCTGGGTCAAGGATGGTCCCGGCATGGGCAAGCTGATCGCCGACTGGATGACCGACGGCCGCACCGCAATCGATCACCATGCCATCGACTATGCACGGTTCTATCCGCACCAGACCAAGGAGCAGTTCATCTGGGACCGCTGCACCGAGACGGCGATGAAGGTCTACAATCCGGCGGTGCATCCGCGCGAGCCGTTCTCCAAGGCCCGCAATATCCGGCGCTCGCCGTTCTGGGAACGCGAGAAGGAACTCGGCGGCTATTTCATGGAACTCGGCGGCTGGGAGCGCGCCCACGGCTATGCCGCCAACGAGCATCTCCTGGAGAAATACGGCAACCGGGTGCCGGTGCGTGAGAACGAATGGGACAACCGCCATTTCTGGCGCGTCTCCAATGCCGAACATCTCGCCATGAGCGAGGATTGCGGCATCGTCAACCTGTCGCATTTCGCCATGTACGACATCGAAGGTCCAGACCATGTCGCGCTGCTGGAATGGTTGTGCGCAGCCAAGATTGGCGGCGACAACAACATCGGCAAGGGCATCTACACCCACTTCCTCGACGAGGAAGGCATGGTGCGGGCCGACTTTACCGTTATTCGCATGGCCGACCGCTGTCGTTTGATCGACGGCGCGGATGCTGGCCCGCGCGATTTCCAGTACATGCGCCGCACGGCACAGGACAAAGGTTTCGACGTCACCATCACCGACGTGACCGAGAAGTTCGTCACCATCGGCATCTGGGGACCGAACGCCCGGGCGACCTTGCAGAAGGTGGTCGAAAACCCGGACGGGCTCTCTGTTGAGAACTTCCCATTCGCGGCGATCAAGCCGGTCCGGATCGGCGGCAAGGACGTCACCGCTTTCCGCATCTCCTATGTCGGCGAGCAGGGCTGGGAACTGCATATGCGCTACGAGGACGGTCTCGCTGTGTGGGACGCGCTGCGCTCGACCGGCGTGATGCCTTTCGGCGTGGAGACCTATGCCAACACGCGCCGCATGGAAAAGAGCCTGCGCCTGCAGAACGCCGACCTTCTGACCGAGTACAATCTGCTCGAAGCGGATCTCGCTCGTCCAAAGGTCAAGGAGAACGATTTCTGCGGCAAGGCGAAGCACGTCGAATACCGCGCCCGCGAGCACCAGCCGGCCATGCTGTGCACGCTGGTGATGACCGAGAATGTCGATTCCAAAGGCGTTGCCCGCTATCCCGTCGGCACCATGCCGGTGATGGATCCGAAGACCGGCGAGACGCTGGTCGACGAACTCGGCCGGCGGTCCTTCACCACCTCGATGGCCTATGGCCCGACCATCGGCAAGAATATCGGTCTTGCCTATCTGCCGTGGGCGTACGCCCAGGAAGGCCGCAAGCTCACGATCGAGTATTTCGGTGAGACATATCCGGTCGAAGTGGCGGCTGTCGGCTACAAGCCGCTCTACGATCCGGAGAATTTGAAGCCGCGCAGCTGATTGCTAGCCGGCGCAAAGGGCATGAAGGCAAAAGCCTGGCCATCGGCCGGGCTTTTCTCTTTTTAAGCCGACGGTTTTCGCTTACCTTCGCGGCATGTCTGCTTTTGCCTGCGCAAGACATTTCCTTTCAGGCTGCGCCGCGTTCGCACTGACGCTCTGGTTGACGCCCGCGGCCCAAGCTGACGAGCCCGTCGATGTCGAGCTGGTGCTGGCCGTCGATGTCTCGCTGTCGATGTCTCCGGACGAACTCGAGATCCAGCGTCACGGCTACGCCGCGGCACTGACGCACGACAATGTGCTGCAGGCCATTGCCGATGGCGCTTATGGCAAGATCGCCGTCACCTATGTCGAATGGGCCGGCACCAACTGGCAGCGCGTCATCGTGCCGTGGACGGTGATCGCCAGCCGCACCGACGCCGAGCGGGTGGTTGCGCAACTATCCGCTCAGCCGCCCAACAGCGCGCGGCGCACCTCGATCTCCGGAGCGCTGGAGTTCGGCAATGACCTGTTCGCCGAAAGCGGCTACCAGGGCACGAAGCGGGTCATCGACATTTCGGGCGATGGCCCCAACAATCAAGGCGCGCCGGTCAACCTGACCCGCGACGATCTGATCAAGCAAGGCATCGTCATCAACGGCCTGCCGCTGATGACGCGAGGCGGTTTTTCCGGCGCCTACGAAGTCAGCAATCTCGATCGCTACTACAGCGACTGCGTCATCGGCGGACCCGGAGCCTTCATGATTCCGGTCAATGACTGGACGCAGTTTCCCGAAGCCATCCGTCGCAAGCTGGTGCTGGAACTCGCCGGCCCGGCCTCGCCGCAATGGGCGGCAGAAGAAGCCACGCATCCGCCGGTGGTATTGGCGCAGGACAAGCCCGCCACCGACTGCCTGGTCGGCGAGAAAATGTGGCGCAACCGCAGCTGGATGTTTGACAGCCGCTAGGCGACCGAAGCATTGGCAAATTGGCCGGACCGCGCTATCCAGTCGGAGGGGCCGCGGCAAAAACCGAGGAAACATCAGATGAAACGTCTAGCCATCCTGACTGCTGTCGCGTCCGTACTTTTTGCCGACGCCGCCAGCGCCCAATACAATGATGAGCCCGCCTGCATGATGTTCGAGCACGCGAATTTTCGCGGTCGGTCCATCGGTATGGGCCCCGACGATTCCGTGAACTTTCGCGGCGGCCAGTTCTGGAACGACCGTGTGTCGTCGGTGATTGTGCGCCGGGGTTGCACACTCATTGCCTATGAGGACTCCCGGATGGGTGGCCGCTCGATCGAGATCCGGCGCCGGATCCGCGATTTCGGCGGCAGCGACTGGAATGACCGTATATCGTCGGCGGAGTGCACCTGCGACGATTATTGAGGCCATTTTGGATTAGCCACGATGGATTTCTGGCGGTGGTAGCCATTGGCCGACAGCAGAGCCGGGCCTGCCGGTTGCCTCACCAAGCTGTTCATTGACAAGCCGATTGGCGTCTGTGAGACAATTCCCCAGCAAAAACAAAAGGGGAACCGACATGAACAGGATCGCCGTTCTTACCGCAACTCTGACACTTGCCGCCGGCCTGTCGGCACCGGCGATGGCTGCCACCTCGGTCACTATCGGCATCAGCGGCTGGACAGGCTTCGCGCCGCTGACGCTTGCGAAGCAGGCGGGCATCTTCGAGAAACACGGACTCGACGTGACCCTGAAAAAGGTGCCGCAAGCGAGCCGGCCGCTCGCCATCGCCAGCGGCGACCTGCAATGCGCGGCCACCACGGTGGAGACCTGGCTGGTGTGGAACGCCAGCGGCGTCACCACCAAGCAGATCTTCCAGCTCGACAAATCCTACGGCGCCGACGGCATCGTCGCCCGCAACAACATCAAGACCGTCGCCGATCTCAAGGGCAAGAACGTCGCGTCATCGGCGCCGGGCACGTCGCCCTATTTCATGCTCGCCTGGGTGCTGAACAAGAACGGCATGTCGACGAAGGACGTCACCGTCGTCAATCTGGAGCCTGATGCGGCGGCGCAAGCTTTCCTCGCCGGGCAGAACGACGCCGCCGTCACCTACGAGCCGTTCATCTCGGCGGTGCGCGACAAGTCGGACCAGGGCCATATCCTGGCGACGACGCTCGACTACCCGATGGTGCTCGACACGGTGGGCTGCACACCCGAATTCCTGAAAACCAATCCGGATGCCGCCAAGGCGCTGGCCGACAGCTATTTTGATGCACTCGACCTGATCAAGAGCGATCCGCAGAAATCCTACGAGACCATGGGTGCCGACGTGAAACAGTCGGCCAAGGAATTCGAGGATTCGGCGAAATACCTGAAATGGGCCGACCGGGCGGAGAACAAACAGTTCTTCACCAAGGAATTCCAGGACTTTTCCAAGACCGCTGGCGAACTGCTGCTGCAGATGGGACTGATCAAGGAAGCGCCCGACGTCACCACGTTGGCTGACACCAGCCCGGTTTCGAACTGATCGTTCGGCCTTTGACCATCAAGCGGCGGCGCCTGGCGCTGCCGCCTTCTCTTGGACAAAGCGCGATTTGAGCATGGGGACCATTTGAAAATGGCGACGATTTGACGATGCGCCCCTTGCATCCAGTCTCGCCGGGCATCCGAACCGTGCTCGGCATTTCCTTCTTCGTGCTTTTCGTGGCCTTCTGGGCTTGGATCACGCTAGGCGGCCACGTCAACCGCATCTTCCTCGCCGATCCGCTGTCGATGCTGCGGGATGGCTGGCGGCTTTTGGTCGAAGACCGTTTTTGGCTCGACGTTCTGATCACCATCTGGCGCGTCTTCGGCGGCTTCCTGCTTGCCTCGGTCGTCGCGGTACCGCTTGGCATCGCGATGGGCGCCTGGAAGCCGGTGGAGGCGTTTCTGGAGCCTTTTGTCTCCTTCGCCCGCTACTTGCCTGCGTCGGCATTCATCCCACTGCTCATCTTGTGGGCCGGCATCGGCGAGCTGGAAAAACTGCTGGTCATCTTCGTCGGCTCGGTGTTCCAGATCGTCCTCATCATCGCGGTCAAAGTTGGCGGCACACGACGCGATCTGGTCGAGGCCGCCTACACGCTGGGTTCCACCAACAGCGGCATCGTCAACCGGGTGATCATGCCGGCCAATGCGCCGGAGGTCGCCGAGACGCTGCGGCTGGTGCTCGGCTGGGCCTGGACCTATGTCATCGTCGCGGAACTGATCGGCTCGTCATCCGGCATCGGCTACATGATCATCAACAGTCAGTCGCGGCTGGCGACGGGTCAGATCATCTTCGGCATCATCGTCATCGGACTGATCGGGCTGTTGTCCGACTTCGCCTTCAAGGCCTTCAACCGCTGGCTCTTTCCGTGGAGCCTGGCGTGAACAAGCTTCTCATCGAGGGCGTTTCGCGCACCTTTGCCGGCGTGCGCGGCGGTCAGCCGGTCAAGGCGCTGATGCCGATCGACCTGGCGGTCGCCGCCAACGACTTCATCACTATTCTGGGGCCGTCCGGCTGCGGGAAGTCGACACTGCTCAGGATTGTCGCGGGCCTGGAAGCATCGAGCGAGGGCCGTGTGCTGCTCGACGGCAAGGCGGTGACCCGGCCGGGGCCGGATCGCGGCATGGTCTTTCAGTCCTACACGCTGTTTCCCTGGCTGACTGTGGCGCAGAACATCGCTTTCGGCTTGCGCGAACGCGGAATGCCCGAAAAGGAGCGGGACGGGGTCGTCGCTTCCTACGTCAATCTCGTCGGCCTGAAAGGGTTCGAGAACCATTGGCCGAAGCAGCTCTCCGGCGGCATGCAGCAGCGCACGGCGATCGCCCGGGCGCTGGCTAACGATCCGGAGATCCTGTTGCTGGATGAGCCGTTCGGCGCGCTCGACAACCAGACGCGCGGTCTGATGCAGGAACTGCTGCTCGGCATCTGGGAACGGCGCCAAAAGACGGTGCTGTTCGTCACCCATGACATCGAGGAGGCGATCTTCATGGCCTCGCGCGTCATCGTGATGACGGCGCGGCCTGGCCGCATCAAGTCGGATGTCGCCATCGACCTGCCGCATCCGCGCCATTACACGCTGAAGACCAGCCCGGAATTCTCGGCGCTGAAAGCGCGGCTGACCGAGGATATTCGGGTCGAGGCGATGCGCACGGCGCAGGCGTAGTCAGACCGACACAGCCTGATCATCTGGAAAGATACTTGGCTCGCTCAACAGACGCTTGAGGCGAGGAAGATCACGTTTCGGGGCGTCCAGAGCCGCCTCACGTGACACCTCTGCTCAGGCGGCCAGCAGCTGCTTGCGGTCGACGCGCTCCTGCTGCGGCGAGCGGGCGTAGAGTTCGCGGTAGCATTTGGAGAAATGCGAGGCCGAGACGAAGCCGCAGGCGACCGCCACCTCGACCACTGGCATCGAGGACTGGATCAGCAGGTGCCGAGCGCGGTCGAGCCGGATTTCGAGATAATAGCGGGCGGGGGAGCGGCCCATCTCGGTGCGGAACAGCCGCTCGATCTGGCGGCGCGACAGGTCGACATGATCGGCGATCTCGATCAGTGACAGCGGCTCCGACAGATTGCCTTCCATCAACTCGATGATGGTCAGCACTTTCGAGTTCTGGACGCCGAGGCGGGCGCGCAGCGGCAGGCGCTGGCGGTCGGTGGGGCTG
>NZ_RZPI01000339.1:0-5863 GCF_003998715.1 Mesorhizobium sp. M7A.F.Ca.CA.002.15.2.1 | reverse complement strand
CGCTCGAGGGGACCAGCCCCATGATGGCCTTGAGTGTCGTCGTCTTGCCGGCGCCATTGCGGCCGAACAGGCACAGCACCTCGCCTTTGTTCAGCACCAGGTCGAGGCCATAGAGCACCTGGACCTCGCCATAGAAGCAGTCGAGCCGCGAAATGGTGAGTGCTTGAGGCGTGGCCTCGGCCTGGTTTGCCTCGGTCATGGGGCAGTCCCCAGATAGGCTTCCTGCACCGCCGCGTTTTCGCGGATCGCTTCGGGCGTGCCTTCGGCGAGGATCTTGCCGGCATTGAAGACAGTGATGCGGTCGGCCAGCTGCATGACGACAGGCATGTTGTGCTCGATCAGAAGCACGGTGGCGTTCTTGGCGATCTCGCGCACCAGGGTGATGAAATTGTCGATCTCGCTGTCGGCCAGCCCTTGCGTCGGCTCGTCGAGGATCAAAAGGCGCGGCTTCAGCGCCAGCCCCATCGCCACTTCCAGCAGGCGCTGATGGCCGTAGGACAACTGCCCGGCCGGCATGTGGGCGCGATCGGCCAGGCCGGTGCGTTCGAGTGCGGTCATGACAGCGGCCTGTATCGCGCTCCTGGAATGGCTGCCATGCCGCAGCGTCAGTTGCGCGGGCAGCGCGACGTTGGCGTAGACGGACAGGTTGGCATAGACGCTGGTGAGCTGGAAGGTGTAGGCGATCCCCCTGCGGACCCTGACATAGGCAGGCAGATTGGTGATGTCGGCGCCGTCGAAGACGATCATGCCGGCAGACGGCTGGATGCGGCCGCTGACCAGGCTGACGAAGGTGGTCTTCCCCGCTCCATTGGGGCCGATCACGGCGCGGATTTCGCCCGGCATCAAGGAGAAATCCACACGGTCGACGGCACGCAGGCCGCCGAAGTCGCGAGAAAGGCCCTTGGTGGTCAAAAGCGGCATCATGGCAGCCACCCGAGCCAGCGCTGCCTAATGCTGCCCAGAATGCCTTTGGGGAAGAACAGCACAAGCAGGATCAGCGCGATGCCGACGATCAGCAGATAGGCGGAGGTGTAGCCGCTGGTGATATCGATGACATAGTACATGAACAGCGTGCCGATCAGCGGCCCGAGCGTTGTTGCAGCACCGCCCAGCAGCACCCACAGCAGCGGCAGGATCGAATACTGCACCGACGCGAAGCTCGATCCGACATAGCCGAACAGCAGCGCATAGGCGGCACCCGAGCCGGCGCAGATGATGCCGGAGATGACGACGGCGGCGAGCTTGTTGGAGAAAGTGTCGTATCCCAGCATCTTCGTCCGCTCCTCATTCTCGCGGATGGCGACCAGCACGCGGCCATACCGGGAGCGGACGATGGCCAATGTGACGAGAAGCACGATCGAAAACAGCGCCAGCGCCGTCATGTAGCGAACGGTCGGATTGGTGAGCTCGAGCGATGTCGCGCCGAAGGTGAGCACACGGGCCGGCTGCGGCACGACCATGCCCTGGTCGCCGCCGGTCCACGTCGCGAAGTAGAGGATGAGGAGGTAGAACACTTGCGCGAACATCATGGTGACGATCATGAAGGCGACGCCGGTGGTGCGCAGCGCCAGCAGGCCGATCACGAGTGACACAACAACACCACAGGCAAGCCCCGCGGCGAACGCCGCTGGTACGCTCCAGCCGAGCTGGATGACGGCAAGGCCGGCGCCATAGAGCCCGGCGGCAAAGAACATGGCATGGCCGAGGCTGAGCAGGCCGACATAGCCGAACAGCATGTTGTAGCCCATGGCGAACACTGCCAGCACCATGATGCGGGCGAGCAGGCCGTGATAGTATTCCGGCAGAAGGAAGCTCAGCACGAAAAGCAGCCCGACGACGCCGAGATGCATGGCATAGGCTTTTACCGGCGAAGCTTCGCTCATCGCGACCTCGTCCCGAACAAGCCTTGCGGACGGAACACCAGCACCATGGCGACCAGCAGCGTGGCGATGATCTTGGCCAGCGTCGGCGAGAAGAACATCGAGATGATGCCGTCGGAGAGACCGATCAGCACGGCGGCGACGACCGTGCCGCGCAGCGAGCCGAGGCCGCCGATGATGACGACGATGAAGGAGAGCAGCAGCGGGTCCTGCCCCATCAGGTAATGCGCCTGGCTGATCGGCACGATCAGCACTGCGGCAATGGCCGCCAGCATGGCGCCAAGCGCGAAGACGCCGCCATAGACGCGGCCGACGGGGATGCCGAAGGCCTGCGCCGTCTCGCTGTCATACTGCGTGGCGCGCATGACGAGGCCGACCTTGGTGCGCGTCAGCACCAGCCATGTCGCGGTGAGCAGCAGCGCGGAAGTGGCGATGACAGACAGTTTGTAGCCGGAGTAGCCGAACCACGGCAGAAGGATGCGGTAGCTGAACGGCGGCTCCACCGGCCGCGCCTCCGGACCGTAGAAGGTCAGCGCCAGCTGCTGGATGATGTAGAGCATGCCGATGGTGGCGACGATGGTGGCTTCCGGATTGTAGTTGAGCCGGCGCAGCACCAGCCGTTCGGCGACCAGCGCAATGGCGCCGACGATCAGCGGAGCAATCACAAGTGCGGCCAGGAAGCCGAGCGCCGGATGGCCGCCAATGGCTGTGGTGATCGCCCAGGCGAGCACGGCGCCCAGCATGAAGAACTCACCGTGCGCGACATTGACCACCAGGACAGGCCGAGCGCGGTCAGCGCCAGCACGGCTGAGGTGACGAGGCCTTCGAGGGCGGCGAGGAGGAGGTGGGGACCGAAGTGCATGCTACACGCCCAGCGATAGCGCAATCGCGCCCCTTGCGGGGGGTGAGGAGTGGTCCGCGCAGCGGACGGAAAGCCAATTGCTTGGCTTTCCGAACGACGAACGCCCGGAGCGACAGCGAAGGGCCGGGTCCGGCAGGCCAGAGGGGGGGGCCTTGGCGCTCACGCTGCTGCGCTAAGCTCACAGCGCCTGCGTCGTATAATCCCCTTCGGCCTCGTAAAGTCCGTCCTCGATCTTGGTCTTGTGCACGACCTTGAGCTTGCCGCCTTCGATCTTGGAGATGTTCTGGATGCCAAAGCACTGGTGGATCTTGCCGTTGAAGGTCTTCGGTCCCTGCGGATGTTCCGGACCTTCGGCGAATTCGGTCAGCGCCTCGGTCGCCTCGACCAGCTTGGCGCGGTCTTCCGGTCCCTTGTAGCCGGCGTCCTCCATCGCCTTCTTGACGACGTAGAGCGTTTCCCAGCAGCCGAACATGTGGGCTGCGGTGGAGACGTCCTTGGGGTCGCCGACGGCGGCGCCATTGTCGTCGATGCCGACAGCAGCGCGATAGGCCTTCTGCGCCTCGGAATCATCGGCCTGCGCATAGCGCGGCGAGCCTTCCCAGAAATGGCTGCCATCGAGGAATTCGAGGCCGGGGCTGTTGATGTCGGTGGCTTCGAGCGAATCGATGAAGCCGAACAATTGCGGCCGGTTGGAGCCGTAGAACTCACCAAGCTCCTTGACGAAGGTGAGCACGGCCGGGCCGACCATGACGTGGTAGATCACCTCGGTCTCGGCCGGGATCTGCGGAAAATACTTGGTGAAGGACGATTCTGTCGGCGGGATGGCGATCTGCGCGATGACCTCGCCGCCTTGCGCCTTCAGCGCCGGCGGCAGGTAGTCGCGGTGGTCGTAGCCGAAGGCGAAATCCGGGAAGATCTGCGTCACCTTCTTGCCTGCATTGGCCGCGATCCACGGCGCCATCGACTGGATCTGGCTCTTCACGTCGGTGATGCCGGGCTGGAAGACATAGCGGTTCAGCTTGGTCGAGGCGACGTGATGGCCTTCGCTGACGACGAAATAGGGCATCTTGTTTTCGCCGGCGGCGGGCGCCGAGCCGATGACGACATGCGAGAACAGCGTGCCGAAGACGATGTCGGTCTTGTGCTGGGTGGCGAACTTGCCGACCACCTCGGCGCCACGGCCGGGATCGGTGCCGTCATCCTCGATGATCACCTCGACCTGGCGGCCATTGATGCCGCCGGCGGCATTGATCGCCTTGACCGCGGCAGCCGTCGTCTTTTCGTACCAGCGGCCATAGGCAGCGCCGATGCCGGTGCGGTGCGACTGGAAGCCGATCTTGATCGGCGCCGAACTCTGCGCCTGGGAATAGCGGACGAAGCCAGGGGCAAGGCCGAGGCCGGCGCCTGCGGCCAGACCTTTCAGTGCGGTGCGGCGGGTGAGCGTGGATCTGGAGAGATCGAAAAAACCATTCTTGTCAGTCACGGCAGTTCCCCTGTTTTTGAGTTTTGACTGGCTGCAACGAGGCAAAAAATCGCATGTGTACAAACTAAATCACCAAAGCCCCGACGTGGCAAGCGGGCTTTCCCCGAAGGCATGCTGGTCGCCTTTTCTCATCCGACAGTCGGCGTGGCAAGCAACCAGAGGCCGAAGACGGTGTAGGCGACCATCAGCAAGGTAAGCGGGAACTGGCTGAGGGCCGCGCGGGAGGGCTGTGGGTGCAGGCGCCAGGCGAAGCCGTGAGCGACGAGGACGGCGAGCACATGCCCCAGGATGATGGCGCCGGCCTGGATATTCCACAGCCACCACGCAGAGTCCGCCCCCGCAACGATGCCGGCCTCGATCTGCATATCGGCGGTGCCGAACAGGTTCCAGCCCATCGCGAACGGATCGGAAAGTGCCGCAAGCGCATATTGGCCGTCGACGAGCAGCGCCGTCAGATAATGCGCAATGTGATAGGCAAGCGCGATCGGCACGATCGACCACACCAGCTGACCGGCCGCCTGGTTAAGAATGTGGTCGCTGCCGGCAAGACGTTGGCCGAGCCAGGCGGCAAGCAGGAACACCGCCGCCAGCAGCGCGAATGTCAGGATCAGCCCGAAAGTGCCGCTGCCGATCAGCGCCGTGCGGCCGGGAAATTCGAGCGGGTTGATGCCGAACAGGCCGAGCCAGAAGAAGGTTTTCGACAGGCCGTCGAAGGACACCGACGACAGGGCGAGCAGCAGGAAAGCCATGCCGCTGGCCGGCAAGGGCTCCGCGGCCAGCAGCTTGGCGCCCGGCCAGCACAGGGCAAGCCGGCCATGTTCGTTCCGTACCACAATTGCGAAACGCGCCACCATGGAGAAGAAGACCGTCAGGAATTCGCCGCTGCGGCTCCAGCCGCGATAGCCGAACGCCAGTATGGCGAGGAAAGAGAATAGCCAGTAGAGGCCGGCGGCCACGGCCAGACGCGCCGGATCGTCGGGCGCCGGATCGATGAGTTCGAACCAGGCAAAGGCGAAGAACAAGATGGCCGCAGGCCAGCAGCCGACCCATCGGGGCAGGCGCCATGTCCCGGTCCCGAACAGGCGCGAGGCGATACGCCATGGTCCATACCAGGGGTTCAGCCATGACCAGAGATCGCCGAAGAGGCCTTGCAACAGCGTGACGCCGGCCCACAAAAGGGTCCAGATCACCAAAGGCAGCGGGTTTGAAAGCGGGTCGTGGCTGCCGAAAAGGCCGGCGGCGATGAGAATTGCAAAGCCGGCAAAGGATATCAGGCTGATGGCGGCGCGGGCGCTGTCGCCGAAGGTGAACAGCGGCAGGCGTCGGCGCCAGAAGCGGGCAAGCGAAGCCGCCGGCAGCAGCGCCAGGACGAGGAAGCTGACGGCCACGGCGAAGGCGCCTCCGACCAGATAGTAGCCGGTCGGCAACAGCAGGACGTGGCCCCGGTCGGAGGCGTGGGCGAAGGCTGGGGTGGGGAGGAGGGCAAACAGCGCCGCAGATAATAACGCCAACAGCTGATGGCAGTGCTCTACGAGGCCCCCCTCTGTCCTGCCGGACATCTCCCCCTCAAGGGGGGAGATCGGCAGAACGGCCTGTTGGCGCCATTCTTCAAGCGTTGGAGATTGGCGAAAGCAGGGA
>NZ_RZPI01000338.1:0-5869 GCF_003998715.1 Mesorhizobium sp. M7A.F.Ca.CA.002.15.2.1 | reverse complement strand
CGTCAGCGGCGTGGTGACGGCAGGCGGCGGGCCCATGCTGGGCTTCGATGAAGCCGGCGCCTTCTCTATCCTGCCGCCGCCACCAAGAAAGGTCGCCGACGTCACCGGCGCCGGTGATGCGCTGGCAGGCGCAACGGTCGCTGCCTTGCTGCGCGGACTGCCGTTGCGGGCAGCTCTGCGCGAAGGCATTGCCGGGGCGACGCTTGCCATCGAAAGCGCCGCCGCCGTTCCGGAGTTCACCGCGGCGAGCTTCGCGGAAGCGTTGGCTCTTGTGCCGGATGCCAGGGAAATGGCATGAGACCGGCGAATTCATAGTGCCGCGATGTTGCCGAGCGTCCGACGGACGCGCCGCATTCCGGATAGGAGACCTTGATGACCCCTGAGACCGCCCGCCCCTTCATCGACATCCACGCGCCGGTGGCGCAGGCCCTGGCCGACGGCCGGCCGGTGGTGGTGCTGGAAAGCACCATCATCACCCATGGCATGCCCTACCCCGACAATGGCGCCATGGCGGCCGATGTCGAAAAGATCATCAGCGATGGCGGCGCCGTGCCGGCGACGATCGCCGTGGTTGGCGGCCGCATCAAGATCGGGCTTTCGGACGGCGAGCGCGAATCGCTGGCGATGACGGGCGACGCGATGAAGCTGTCGCGCGCCGATCTCGGTTTTGCCGTGGCGCAAGGGCGCACCGGCGGCACCACGGTCGCCGCCACGATGATCGCGGCGCATATGGTCGGCATAAAAGTGTTTGCCACCGGCGGCATCGGCGGCGTGCACAAGGGCGCCGAAAAGAGCTTTGACATTTCCGCCGATCTCGACGAGCTGGCGCGCACCCCGGTGATTGTCGTCTCGGCCGGCGCCAAGGCGATCCTCGACATCGAAAAGACGCTGGAAGTGCTGGAGACGCGCGGCGTGCCGGTGATCGGCCATGGCTGCGAGACGATGCCGGCCTTCTGGTCCAGGCAATCGCCGTTCCGCGCGCCGCTGACCTTGCACGAGCCGGAAGAGATCGCGCATTTCTACCAGACGAGGGCAGCACTTGGGCTTGCTGGCGGCATGCTGATTGCCAATCCTGTGCCGGAAAACCAGGAAATCCCGGCTGCGGAGATGGCGGGCTATATCGACGCCGCGCAGAAGGCCGCCGAGGCACAACATGTCACCGGCAAGGCAGTGACGCCATTCCTGCTGGGAAAGATCCTCGAACTGACCGGCGGCAGGAGCCTGAAGACCAACATCGCGCTGGTGGAAAACAATGCAAGGTTGGCGGCGAGGATAGCCAGGGCATTGTAGGGCACGGCCTCCAAGGTCGGCGGGACAGAGGGGGGTGCTGTCCCTCCGCTGTGCCAAGAAGGTTGGCATTCACTTCCCCGCCCGCCGCCCCGCCTCATACGCCCGGCGTGCCCAGGCCGCCATCTCCTCGGGATCATCGAAAGCGCTGTCGGGAACGCTCCAGTAGGGCATGGCGACCAGCTTGCCGTGGCGCGAGCCGGTATAGGTCCATTGCGTGCAGCCGGCGGCCTCGAACTCGGGCGCGCTTTGCTCGTCGGCTTTCAGCATCAATTCGCCACGCAACACGATGGCGACGATGACGCCGTCGAAATAGATGCCCTTGCCGCCGAACAGTTTGCGGATGCTGACAGGGCCGAGACCCTCGAACAGTTCGGCGATGCGTTCATTGTCCATGCCGCGATCATGTCACCGGCATCTGGCCTTGTCATCGCCGCAACCAAAATCATGCTGACAGGTTGAGAGAGGTATCGGAGTTTTCCCGCCATGCCGCTTCTGCTGAAAGGGTCCTGTCGCTGCAATGCCGTGCGTTTCGAGGTGGAGAGCCACACGCCGGCGCCATTCATGCTGTGCTACTGCTCGATCTGCCGCAAGCAGCAGGGCGGCGGCGGGTTTGCCATCAATCTCGGTGCCGACAACGAGACACTGAACATCAGGGGCAAGCGCAGCCTCGGCGTCTTTCGGGCGGAGATCGAGGACGACGAGCATCCGCATTGCGAAATCTCAACCGGCGAGCGCAATTTCTGCAAGAAATGCGGCTCAGCCCTTTGGCTCTACGATCCAACCTGGCCGGAGCTTGTGCATCCCTTCGCCTCGGCGATCGACAGCGACCTGCCCATCCCACAGAGCAAGGTGCACCTGATGCTGAAATACAAGGCGAACTGGGTCGAGCCGGTGGTTGGCAAGCACGACAAGGTCTTCGACGTCTATCCCGAGGAATCGATCGCCGATTGGCACAAGCGGACGGGCATGTGGGTGGAGTGAGTTTCTTCGCCCCGTTTACGGGGAGGTGAGGAGTGATCCGCGCAGCGAACGAAAAGCCAATTGCTTGGATTTTCTAACGACGTACGCCGGCAGGCTGGGCGGAGCTAACTCTGGAGAGGCTGGCGCTGCCCCTCATCCGTCACTTCGTGACACTTTCTCCGCGTAAACGGGGCGAAGGAAAAAATCAGGCCGAAGCGCGTGCCTCTGCCAGTGCCTTCAGGTCGGCCGGCTTCAGTTCGACGGATTCGCCGCAGCCGCAGGCCGAGCTCTGGTTCGGGTTGTGGAAGGTGAAGCCGGTGCGCAGCGTCGTCTGCTCGAAATCCATCTCGGTGCCGAACAGGAATAGCGCGGCCTCGGGCGCGACATAGACATGAGCGCCGTCGCGCTCGATATGGTCGTCCTTGGTGTTGGGCTCGGTCACCAGATCGACCGTATATTCCATGCCGGCGCAGCCGCCCTTCTTGATGCCGAGGCGGATGCCATGCGCGTTGTCGCGGGTGGCGACGATCTCGCGCACCCGGTCGGCGGCCTTTTCGGTCATGGTGATGACGGCGAAGCGTCCCATTCTTTTTCCTTCCATTCCATGCAGGTTCAAGGCCTGCCGAATGATTCCTCACCTAAAATGGTGAAGTTTTATCCCTCGCGCAAGTGTGCCAGGCTTGACGCTAGTACCAGCCCACCGCCACCTGCGCCTCTTCCGACATGCGGTCGGCCGACCATGGCGGGTCGAAGGTCATGTTGACCTCGACGCCGGACACGCCTTCGACGGCGCCGACGGCATTTTCGACCCAGCCGGGCATTTCGCCGGCGACAGGGCAGCCGGGAGCGGTCAGCGTCATGTCGATCTTGACCGAGCGATTGTCCTCGATGTCGATCTTGTAGATGAGGCCGAGTTCGTAGATATCGGCCGGGATTTCCGGATCGTAGACCGTCTTCAGCGCCGATACGATGTCGTCGGTCAACCGCGCCAGTTCGTCGGCTGGAATGGCCGATCCCGAAACCAGCGCATTGGGCGCGGTTTCCGGAGTGGTCTCGGCAGCGATGCTTGCATCATCCATGGTCGTCACCCAAAAAAATCGTCATCCGAAGAATTTGCGCGCTTTCTCAAGCGCCTCGGCCAAAGCGTCGACTTCGGCCCTGGTATTATACATGCCGAACGATGCCCTGCATGTGGAGGTTACGCCGAAACGTTTCAACAGCGGCTGGGCGCAATGGGTGCCCGCGCGGACAGCAACGCCCTGCCTGTCTATCACCATCGACACGTCGTGCGCATGAATGCCTTGCAGTTCGAACGAGATGATGGCGCCCTTGCCGGGCGCATCGCCGAAGATGCGCAGCGAATTGATGGCGCGCAGCCGCTCATGCGCATAAGTCTTGAGGTCTTCCTCATGCGCGGCGATGCGCTCGCGGCCGATCGTTTCCATATAGTCGAGCGCGGCACCCAGTCCGATCGCCTGCACGATCGGCGGCGTGCCGGCTTCGAAACGATGCGGCGGCTCGTTGTAGGTGACGATGTCTTCCGTCACCTCCTCGATCATCTCGCCACCGCCCATGAAGGGGCGCATGCCCTGGAGAATGTCCTTCTTGCCGTAGAGCACCCCGATGCCCGAAGGGCCATAAACCTTGTGCCCGGTGAAGACGAAGAAGTCGCAGTCGAGATCCTGCACATCGATCGGCATATGCACGGCGCTCTGGCTGCCGTCGACGAGGACGGGAATTCCACGCGCATGCGCGATGCGCACGATTTCCTTGATCGGCGTCACCGTGCCCAGCGCATTCGACATCTGCGTGACGGCGACCAGTTTGGTGCGGTCGGTCAGCCGTTTTTCGAATTCCTCGATGTGGAGGACGCCGAGATCGTCGACCGGCACCCAGACCAGCTTGGCGCCCTGCCGCTCGCGGATAAAATGCCAGGGAACGATGTTGGAGTGGTGCTCCATGATCGACAGCACGATCTCGTCGCCCTCGCCGATGTTGGGCATGCCATAGCCATAGGCCACGGTGTTGATGGCCGAGGTCGTGTTCGAGGTGAAGATGATGTTGTCGGTGCTTGGCGCGTTGAGGAAACGGCGTACCGTTTCGCGCGCCTTTTCGTAGGCGTCGGTCGCGGCATTGGACAGGAAATGCAGGCCACGATGGACGTTGGCATATTCCTGGCTGTAGGCGTGCTGGACAGCGTCGAGCACCGCCTGCGGCTTCTGTGCCGAGGCGCCATTGTCGAGATAGACCAGCTTCTTGCCATAGACTTCCCGCGACAGGATCGGGAAATCGCGGCGGATCGCTTCGACGTCGTAGGGAATGTTTTCGAGTTTCTGGTCCATTTCAAAGTCCTTGCCGGCCAAGGCCGAGATCCTTCCAACACCCCTCATCCGACCGAGCTTCGCTCGGCCACCTTCTCCCACAAGGGGAGAAGGTCTAGCGCTTTACCTTCTCCCCTTGTGGGAGAAGGTGGATTGGCGCGTAGCGCCAAGACGGATGAGGGGTGGCTTTGCCGGACCCCATCCAATTAGCCGTGTGCCACGAACCAGCCGTCGAGCCGCGCTTCCAGCGCTTCGACGATCGCCTCGTCGTCCAGTTCCTCGATCACCTCGGCGACGAAGGCCTTCACGAGCAGCCCCCGCGCGCTTTTCTCGTCGACGCCGCGCGCCATCAGGTAGAACAGATGATCGTGGTCGATCTCGGTGACCGTCGCGCCATGGCCGCAAATCACGTCGTCGGCGAAGATTTCAAGCTCCGGCTTGGTCGAGAACTCGCCGTCGTCCGACAGCAACAGCGTGTTGCATGCCATCTTGGCGTTGGTCTTCTGCGCATATTGATGGACGTTGATGCGGCCCTGAAACACGCCGCGCGCCTTGCCCGTCACCACGTTGCGGATGATCTCCGTCGAGGTCGTGTGCGGCACGGCGTGGTCGAGAACCATGGTCACGTCGGTATGGGTGTCGCCGGCCAAGAGGTTGATGCCGCGCAGCTTGAAATCGGCGCCTTCGCCAGTCGTCCTGACCATGATCTCCTGGCGCACGAGCTTGCCGCCGGCGTTCATGACGAACAACGTCAGCTTGGCATTCTTGCCGATATGGGCCTTGAACTGGGCCAGATGCGTCGCCGTTTCCGGCTGTTCCTGGACAATCAGCCACGTCACCTCGGCGCCTTCGCCGAGCACGAGCTGGCTGACCGAGCTGCCCAGGGCAGCGCCGTCACCTGTCTGCCGTTCGACGATGACGGCCTTGGCGCCGGCGCCGACACGCACTGGCAGGCGCACATGGGTCTGGCCGCCGGCCTGCAGGTTCTGCAGCTCGACCGGCTTTTCGAGTTCCACGCCATCGGCGATGTCGACAAAATATCCGTCGGCGACGAAAGCCGTGTTCAGCGCGCCGATGGCGTCGTCGCTGCCATAGGGGTCGAGCCCAGGTGCTGCGCTGCCGTCGACCAGCTTTTCCGACAGGCGCTGGAAAGAGACGCCTTCAAGAACCGGCACTTTGGCGTCGGACTTGCCGTTCAGGATCGACACCACAGTGGAACCGTCAACGATCGGCGCAATGGCCTTGGCCATGGCGGCAGGGTCGAAGTCCGGCACGGTATTCAGCAACCGGCGCAAGTC
>NZ_RZPI01000337.1:0-5871 GCF_003998715.1 Mesorhizobium sp. M7A.F.Ca.CA.002.15.2.1 | reverse complement strand
CGCCAACCTGTCCGGCGTCGTCGGGCGGCTGGCCAACCGCCTGCAGCGCCGGCTGATGGCGCAGCAGAACCGCTCCTGGGACTTCGACCTGGAAGAGGGCTATCTCGACCCGGCACGGCTGGTGCGGGTCGTCATCGATCCGATGCAGCCGCTGTCGTTCAAGCAGGAGCGCGACACCAAGTTCCGCGACACGGTGGTGACGCTGGTGCTCGACAATTCCGGCTCGATGCGCGGCCGGCCGATCACGGTCGCCGCCACCTGCGCCGACATATTGGCGCGCACGCTGGAGCGCTGCGGCGTCTCGGTCGAGATCCTCGGCTTCACCACGCGGGCGTGGAAGGGCGGGCAGGCGCGCGAGAAATGGCTGAAGGACGGCAAGCCGCCGAATCCTGGCCGGCTCAACGATCTGCGCCACATCATCTACAAATCGGCCGACCATCCGTGGCGGCGGGCACGGCGCAATCTCGGCCTGATGATGCGCGAAGGCCTGCTCAAGGAAAATATCGACGGCGAGGCGCTGCTGTGGGCGCATAACCGGCTGATCGCCCGGCCCGAGCAGCGCAAGATCCTGATGATGATCTCGGACGGCGCGCCGGTCGACGATTCGACGCTGTCGGTCAATCCGGGCAATTATCTCGAACGCCATCTGCGCGCCGTCATCGAGCTGATCGAGACGCGTTCGCCTGTGGAACTCTTGGCCATCGGCATCGGCCACGATGTCACGCGCTACTACCGCCGCGCCGTCACCATCGTCGATGCCGAGGAGCTGGCTGGCGCCATGACCGAGCAGCTGGCTTCGCTGTTTGCCGAGGAAAGCGCGAAGGATACGCGGCGCGGCGGTGGTATGCGGCGCGCCGGATGATCTCCAGGCGCGGCGGCTTTCAGCAGACGCTTTTCGCCGCCATCGCCCTGCTTTCCGGTGTGGCTTCGGCGGCAGCCGGTTCGCCCGACTCTGGTTCTGTCGAACCGGTCGAAATCTCGGCCCGCCCGATCACCGAATTTCACATTGGCCGTGCCGACAAGCAATTCGGCCCTTTCGAATTCGTCGGCGGGCTGGAGATGACCTCGCCGACACGCGATTTCGGCGCGCTGTCGGCCTTCCGCTTCCTGAAGGCCGGCGGTGACTTCATCGGCGTTGCCGACACCGGCTTCTGGTTCTTCGGCACGGTGGTCCGCGACGCGGAAAAGCGGCCCTCCGGCATCCAGAATTTCCGCATGCAGCAGATGGTCGACGAGACCGGTCGGCCGATCGACAGGAAATGGGAGGTCGATGCGGAAGGCCTCGCGGTCAAGGACGGCATTGCCACCGTCGGCTTCGAGCGCAGCCACCGCGTCGCCCAGTTCAAGATCGACGCCAACGACATGAAGGCGCCGTTCAAGCCGCTGGATTTCGTCGTTCCGGCCCAGGAGCTGCGCCAGAA
This sequence comes from Mesorhizobium sp. M7A.F.Ca.CA.002.15.2.1, assembly GCF_003998715.1. Lineage (NCBI taxonomy): Bacteria > Pseudomonadati > Pseudomonadota > Alphaproteobacteria > Hyphomicrobiales > Phyllobacteriaceae > Mesorhizobium > Mesorhizobium sp. M7A.F.Ca.CA.002.15.2.1. Next base: position 4,450 of record NZ_RZPI01000337.1, on the reverse strand, counting down.
TCGCGGCTTCGAGACCGTCACCCACGCCAATGCCAACGGTCAGCATGAGGGCGGCCTGGTCGTGGTCTCCGAAAAGAGCCTCGACAAGGCCGGCAACATCTATGCCGCCATCATCGAGGGGCCGCACAAGGGCGTCTTTACTGTCAAGCGCAACGGCGATTTCGACATCACCGACGGCGCCTTCCTGCCGGATGGCGATCTGCTGCTTCTGGAGCGCAGTTTCTCGATGGCGAGGGGCGTCAAGATGCGGCTGCGGCGCATCTATGGCGAAAGCGTCGAGAAGGGCGCGGTCGCCGACGGGCCGGTGCTGCTGGAGGCCGACATGGGCTACCAGATCGACAATATGGAAGGGCTCGACGTCTGGACCCGCGACGACGGCGCGCTGATGGTGTCGCTGATCTCCGACGACAACCACTCGATCCTGCAGCGCAACCTCTATCTGGAATTCATCCTGCACCAGGATTGAGCCCGCCGGCTTTACGTCTTGGTGGCGATCCAGATGATATGGCGCGCGCCGCGCTTGCCGTTGGCGCGCGTACTGACCTCTTCGACCCCGAAGCCTGCCTGCTTCAGCCGCCGCGTGAAGCCGATGTCGGGGCCTTGCGACCACACCGCCAGCACGCCGCCCGACTTGAGGGCGCTGCGTGCGGCTGCGAGGCCCTGCAGGCTGTAGAGCGCGTCGTTGGATTTGTGGACGATGCCTTCCGGGCCGTTGTCGACATCGAGCAGGATGGCGTCCCAGGCCGCGGGCTGCCAGCGTATCAGCTGCCCGACATCGGTCTCCTGAATGGTGACGCGCGGATCGTCGAGACAGCCGCCAAAGATTTCGGCCATCGGACCGCGCGCCCAGGCGACAACGGCCGGCACCAGTTCAGCGATGACGATTCCGGCATCATTGGCCAATTCTGTAAGCGCGGCGCGCAAGGTAAAACCCATGCCAAGCCCACCGATCAGGATTGTTGGATGGCTATGGCCGGCAATCCGCCCGCAGGACAGTTTTGCCAGCGCTTCCTCGGAACCGCTGAGGCGGCTGTTCATGAGCTCGTTGGTGCCCAGCATGATCGAGAATTCGGTGCCGCGCCGCTTGAGGCGAAGTTCTTGTCCGCCGTCTGGGGTCTTCGCTGAATCGAGCTGGATCCACGGGATCATGATCTTTGTCCGACCAGGATCTTTTCCGAAAACGGGGTCCCACTTTTCGGGATCATGGTTTAAGCCGCAACCGCGGGCTGGCTCCAGCGGGCAGCGAGCAACCGGTAGGGTATGAGTGCGACGACGGCGATGATCAGTTTCACCGAGAGATCACCAAGCGCCCAGGAGATCCAGCGCATCGCCTCGACATGGAAGACGCCCATCAAGGGTGCGTTTTCCAACGCAAAGCCGTCGTTTGGTCCGGCGAAGGCAAAGGCAGCCGAGAAAGCGACGGTGAAGAACACGGCGGTGTCGAACACCGACCCGACCAGCGTGCCGATGATCGGCGCCCGCCACCAGCTCTGCCGGCGCAGCCGGTTGAACACGGTGACATCGAGCAGTTGCGCGGAAAGGAACGCCGCTCCGGACGCGGCCGCGATACGCACCAGCCGGTCGGCGGCGGTCTCGAATTCGATCAGGCCGTGACGGAACAGGAAGGGCGGGACAAGGATCGAGCAGATCACCGCCGTCATGAAGCCGACAAGGACGATCCGGCGCGCCACAGTGGGTCCGTAGCGGCGGTTGGCGAGGTCGGTGACCAGGAACGAGAAGGGATAGGTGAAGGCCCCCCAAGTCAGAAGGTCGGCCAGCGAGAGGCCCCCGATCTGGCCCTGCATCGGGAATTGCACGAGAATGTTCGATGCCACGACGACAAGCGCCATGGCGGCCACGAAGGGCAAATACCGCGAGAAGGAAGTCATTTTTTTATCCTGGGTAATGGAACCAGCCAAGCATCATGCCCATGCGGGCGATGCTCGCCTTCGTATGTGGGCACCGGATTGCCAAAACCTTGCGGCTTCGATCCGATGCCCCAAGGCCAACAAGATGTTGGCCAGAGGCCAACAAGATGTTGGCCAGGGCGGTCGTCCCCCGCCTTTGAACTGTTTAAGCGGCAGCCTGCTCGGCGGTCTTCTTGGCGATCTGCTTCTTCAGCAGACGGGCGCGCTGCGACAATTCCTTGACGTCGGCCTTGGCCAGGAAGGCGTCGAGACCGCCGCGATGTTCGACCGAACGCAGTGCGTTGGCCGAAATGCGCAGGCGCACATTCTGGTTCAGCGCTTCCGAAATCAGCGTCACATTGACGAGGTTCGGCAGGAAGCGACGCTTGGTCTTGTTGTTGGCGTGGCTCACATTGTTGCCGGACATGACTGCCTTGGCAGTGAGTTCGCAGGTGCGGGACATTGTTCTAACCTTCAGTTCTCGGGGTCTGCCAAACACTCAAGCCCACGCCGGGTGGCGCGCGGTTCTGGTCAGGCGGCCTTATGGAAAAAGTTGGCGTTCCATAGTTGCATTTCGCCGAGGCGTCAAGCTCCTGCATTGCCCACTGCGCGCCCGGCATTTTCATATTAAGGCCGGAATTCATCCTATAAGCGGTCTCATAGGGACATGCCAGACCGGAGTTGCCCGCCTCCGGCCGAAAATCAAGGACCCGATCCCGCCATGCTTCGTTCGTCACATGCCTTTGCCGCCATGCTTGCCGCAGCCTTGCCGTCCGCCGCGTCTGCTGCCTCGCCGCAGTCGTTCAAGGGCGAGTATACGGTGTCGTTCCTTGGACTTTCGATAGCGAAATCAACGTTTTCCAGCCGTTATGAGAACGGCGCCTACGCGATCGAAGGCAGCGTCAGCGCGGCAGGGTTGGCAAAACTGTTCGACGACACGCGTGGCACGATCTCGTCCAAAGGCACGATTGCGGGCAAGAGGATGGTGCCGCAGGCATTCCGCGCCGATTACACCTCCGGCAAGAAGGCATCGGTGGTCGACATCCGCTTTGCAAATGGCAGGGTCACCTCGACGCAGGTCGTCCCGGCGCCGGGCAAGCGCGACCCCAAGAGTTGGGTGCCGCTCGGTGCCGGCGACCTGGCATCGGTGCTCGATCCGATGGCTGCCACCGTCATCCATGCCGACAGCCTCGACCAGGTCTGCGGCCGCACGGTAAAGTTCTACGACGGCGAGATGCGCGCCGATCTGACGCTGACTTACGCTTCGAAGGGCACGATCTCGGTGCCGGGCTACAAGGGCGACACGGTTACCTGCCGGATGGGCTTCGAGCCGGTGGCTGGCTATCGCAAGGGCCGCAAGGCGCTCAACTATCTCAAGAGCAAAAGCCGCATGATGGTGACGTTTGCACCGCTCGGCCAAACCGGCGTATATGCGCCGATCCATGCCACGGTGGGCACGCAGATCGGCACCTTGACCATCAGCGCCGGACGTTTCGAAGCGGTACAATAGCCAGGCGCAGAATTGGCGCGCCACTGGAGACAGAATGGGGCGCGCAACACTGATCGGCTTTTCGGCGGTCGCCATGTGGGCGCTGCTCGCACTGCTCACCGATGCGTCGGGCCAGGTGCCGCCGTTCCTCTTGTCGGCGATCACCTTCTCGATCGGCACCGGTGTCGGGCTGGTCGCGCGGCTGTTCATGCCGGCACCCGACAAGAGCCAGAAGATACCGCCGCAGGTGTGGCTGATCGGCATTGCCGGGCTGTTCGGCTACCACTTCTTCTATTTCACAGCGCTGCGCAATGCGCCGGCTGTGGAGGCGAGCCTGATCGCCTATCTATGGCCTTTGCTGATCGTGCTCGGCTCGGCGCTGATGCCGGGCGAAAAACTGGCCTGGAACCATGTCGTCGGCGCGCTGCTCGGCCTTGCCGGCACCGTGCTGATCGTCACCAAGGGCGGGGGCCTCGCCTTCGACGCCCGTTACGCCTTCGGCTATGCGATGGCCGCCGTTTGTGCCGTGCTGTGGTCGTCCTATTCGCTGTTGTCGCGGCGCTTCCCGTCGGTGCCGACCAGCATCGTCACCTGGTTCTGCGCGGCGACCGCGGTGTTGTCGCTCGCCTGCCACCTGGCGCTGGAACAGACGGTTCTGCCTGACGGTGCCGGCCAGTGGCTGGCCGTGCTCGGCCTTGGCCTGATGCCGGTGGGGGCGGCCTTCTATGCCTGGGACATCGGCGTCAAGCGCGGCAACATCCAGGTGCTGGGTGCTGCAAGCTACGCCGCACCGCTGTTGTCGACGCTGGTGCTGATCGCGGCCGGCGTCGCCGAGCCGTCGCTGCGCATCCTCGCCGCCTGCGTGCTCATCACCGGCGGGGCCGCACTTGCAGCGAAGTCGCTGTTCCTGCGCAAACCAGCGGCTGAGAGCGGAGCCAGGGCGTCCCAAAGCAGGGCCGGGGCATGACGATGCCGTTTGCCGGCGGCATCGACGCAAATGCCAATGCGACACTGATCTTTTCGCTGGCGGCGGCGGTGATCTACGCCTTTACGC
>NZ_RZPI01000336.1:0-5881 GCF_003998715.1 Mesorhizobium sp. M7A.F.Ca.CA.002.15.2.1 | reverse complement strand
GCAGGTGAGGGAGCGGCGTGCTTCCTTCGGCATCTGCCTGGTCAGCCAGCGCGATCCGGCGCTGGAATATGCGATGGTCTACCGCGAGTTCTTCGGCTTCTTCTGTGGGCCGCAGCACAGGCTTTACGGGCAAACCGGGCTGACGCTGACCGATCTCCGAGGCGAGCCCTCGGTATCGTTCCAGACCGACCATATCTCGGATGCGTTGCGGCCGGTCGCGCTGTTGCGCAGCGAGGCCCGGCTCAATGCCGATGTCGTCGGCGTGTCCTCGAGCCTGGAAGAGGTGCGGCGCATGATCGTCGCCGGGTTGGGCATTGGGCCGCTGCCGCTGCACGTCGCGCGGCGGGATGTGGCGGATGGAATGCTGTGGCGGCTGCCGCCCTATGACGCGCCGCCGGCCATCGACATCTTCCTGCTGGTCAATCCGGACAAGGTGATGAACCGCGCCGAGAAGGCGCTGCTGTCAGGGCTGCAGACGCTGATTGCCGACACGCCCCTCGATGACCGCATCTACATAGGCTGACGGGCGGAGACAGGCTTATTCGATCAAGAAGGCCGAAGAGCGGTCGCGCATCGGCTCGTCCAGAGCGACCGAGGCGCGCGCGGCAAGGTCGAAGCGCACGCTTGTCGTCCGGCTCGATGCGCGGACAATGCCGTCGAGCGAGCCCAACATCACCTGTTCGAAGGTGATGGAGGTGCGGCCGATCTTCACGACATGCGAGCGGATGGTGATGAGTGCACCGGCTTTCGTTTCATGCCGATAGTCGATTTCGGTGCGCACGTCGGCCCATCCGATCTGCGACGCCTGGTTGTCGTCCTGTCCGGCAATATGGCCGAGAAGCTGGAAGCTGGCATCATCGAACATCGCCGCGTAGTGACGCACATTCACGTGCCCCATCACGTCGCACATCCAGGGATGAGCGACGCCGACAAAGGTGACGAGAGATTTGCTCATGGGGATTTGCTCCGTGGCCTTCGACGATCGCGCAGACGCAATATCGAAACGCGCGACGACAGGCAAACGATCTGCTGTCCCTGGCATCTTCGAACCGAGAATGGCCTTCGGACTTCGTATTCGTTAGCCGCACCCTTGGCCACCTCCATCAAACGGACTATTTCAGGGGTGGCGGCGTTTCCGCCACGGGGGTCGGCATGCTCAGAGTGCAAAAGGTCAAGGTCGACGAGATCTACGTGCCGACGGCGCGCAAGAAAACGCTGCATCCCGAGACCGTCCGCCATCTCGCCGAGGACATTCTGGAAAACGGCATGAAGACGCCGATCCAGGTCCGCCATGACGGCAAGCGCCACATCCTCGTCGAAGGCCTGCACCGGCTGGAAGCGGCAAAGTGGCTCGGCGAGACCGAGATCGAGGCCTATCTGGTGCAAGCCAAGCGCCACTAAGGCTTTGGCCCATCGATCACTTTGTCATCCTCGGGTCTCCGCGACGGAGCTGCGTTCGTGCTCCGCCCGTGGATGACGAAGGTGAGTGACGCCTCGGGTCAATCGAAACGGTGTCGCAAAATTTTCGCTGGCCGATGTCGGCTTGCGGTTCATCGGCTCGTCCTTGGGACGGAAGCCAGATCAAACGCAGGACGCCATCATGACCACCAAGCTCGACATCGCCCCCACCAACGACCGCGAACTGGTTCTCGCCCGCATCATCGATGCGCCGCGCGAGAACGTCTATCGCTGCTGGACCGATCCGAAACTGATCACGCGCTGGTTCTCTCCAAAACCGTGGACGACGCCGCGCGCGGAGATGGATGTGCGCGCCGGTGGCTCGAGCCTTGTCGTCATGGCCAGCCCGGACGGCAACGAGTTCCCCAACCCAGGTGTCTTCCTCGAAGTCGTTGCCGGCAGGAAGATCGTCCTCACCGACGCCTACACTGAGGCTTGGCAGCCTTCGGAAAAGCCGTTCATGACCGTCGCGCTGACCTTCGAGGACGAGGGCAACGGCAAGACCCGCTACATCGCTCGGGTCAGGCACTGGAGCGTCGCCGACCGCGAACAGCATGAGAAGATGGGGTTCCACGAGGGCTGGGGACAGTGCGCCGACCAGCTCGAAGAACTCGCCAAAACGCTTTGATCCGCATAACGCCTTGATATCGACAGGAGAGGAGATCGATATGTTCAAAACCCTGTTTTTCGCCATTTTTGCTTCGGCCGCAGCACTGCTTGCCTGCCCGGGCATCATCAATGCAGAGGAGACAAAACCTGCCATGACGACTGAAACGAATGCACTGCCGAAGCCGGAAAAGTCCGGCCTTCTGACGATCAACGGCCTGAACTACTACTATGCAATCTATGGCAAGGGCGAGCCGCTGCTTCTGCTGCATGGTGGTCTTGGCACCACGGATATGTTCGCGCCGATCCTGCCGAAACTTGCCGAAAACCGCACCGTCATCGGCGTCGACCTGCAGGGTCACGGCCGCACCGCGCTGGGTGACCGACCATTCACCGTGGAGGCGATGGGCGACGACATGGCCGCCATCGTCAAGGCGCTCGGTTACAGCCAGGTCGATGTCATGGGCTATTCGCTAGGCGGCGGCGTCGCCTTCCGCATGGCCGTCCAGCATCCCGAAGCGGTGCGCCGCCTCGTCTTGGTATCGACCGGCTACGCCACGGACGGCTTCTATGACGAGATGCGTCCGCAGCAGGCACAGGTGAGCGCAGCCGCGGCTGAGTTCATGAAGGACACGCCGATGTACAAATCCTACGTCGCGGTGGCGCCACATCCGGAGGAGTTCCCGAAGCTCCTCGATGCGCTGGGCGGCTTCATGCGTCAGAACCGCGATTACTCGGCCGATGTCGCCAAGCTGAAGATGCCTGTCATGCTGGTCTATGGCGACAGCGATATGTATAAGCCCGAACACGAGATCAAGTTCTATCAGATGCTCGGCGGCGGACTGAAGGACGCCGGCTGGATGCGCGAGAACTTGTCGCAGAACCGCCTGGCGATCCTGCCCAACCGCACCCACTACGATGTCTTCTTCGCCCCGGAGCTGACGGCCGCCGCGCTGCCGTTCCTAAACGGCCAGACCAAGGTCAAGACCTGGGACGAGGTCGTCGGCGAAATGGAGTGAACGCCAAAACCGCCGGCTGTTGGCGGGCAGCCGGCATTCCGTGGCTCCATGACGGCTTTCGGCGTCATGGCTTCATCCCAACTCGCATCAGCACAAGCGATGACATTGCATCAAAGCTTTTCAATTGACCCAATCGGCCCCGCCGATACGTTGCGCGCCTATTCTCTCCCACCAGTGGATCCAGACAATGGCAAGATATGAGGGCGGATGCCTGTGCAAGGCGGTGCGCTACCGCGCGGACGCGGCTCCCATCAACGAACGCGTCTGCCACTGCCGGCTTTGCCAGAAGGCGATCGGCGCCGCCTTCAACGCACGCGTGCTGTTTCGCATCGAGGACGTGACGATCGATGGGCCGCTGGCGACTATAGGCTCTTCACCGGATCTCAAGCGCGGCTTTTGCCCGAGCTGCGGCACAACGCTGTTCTCCCGACGTGATTCCGCAGGGATTATCGGCATCACCACCGGTTCGCTCGACGATCCCACGGTTTTCAAGCCGCAAATGCATATTTTCACGGCCTCGAAGCAGCCTTGGCTGGTGCTTGATGACGGCCTGCCGAAATACGAAGGCGCCCCTCCGCCAGGCTAATTTTTCCCTTCTCCCCTTGTTGTGGAAGAAGGTGGATCGACGCGCAGCGCCAGGGGAAGGGAAGAGCGCAAGCATGGCCAAAATTTAATCCAAATCGACACGAGATAGCCGGCAAAGCGTCATTGGCGAGCCATCTTTGTCGTCCTATTTAAGGGTCGCGGGTACGGCATTCGAGGAGACGACGGATGAACGACAGCATCAGCACCCTGGACGAGCTTTTGAGAGATCCGATGGTCCTGCTTGTGATGGAGCGCGATCGTGTGCGTCCCGAACAGGTGCGCATGCTGCTCGAACGGGCTCGCCGGCCTTCGACCGATGAGCCCGAAGTGCCGCCGGCGCATGTGATCGCCAGGACATGCCAGAAACTCTGGCTCTGCCCGTAGTCGCTTTGCGATTTTCCCTGTGTGCCTCAAGCCGGCCCCAAGGTGGGCCGGTTTTCGAACGGCGTGCACCTCGGCGTGCCAGCTTACAAATCCGTAAATTGATTATCCGGCCCATGACGATAAGGCTTGCCCGGGATTGACCGATGGTCGGTCCACGCAACTCCGATCTCTCATGCACGGAATTCGATTTTGGCCGATATCTGCACCCAAGGCCTCGACACGGGCTTCGTCGGCCTGGGGTTCGCCAAGGTGGCGTTCCTCGGCGTGGTGCAAGGCATCACGGAACTGCTGCCAATTTCCTCGACTGCCCATATGCGCATCGTGCCGGCCGTGCTCGGCTGGCAGGATCCTGGCTCCGCCTTCTCCGCCGCCATGCAGCTTGCGGCCCTTGCCGCGGTGGTCAGCTATTTCTGGAGCGACGTCAGGGATATCCTGTTTGGATCGCTCGACGCTCTGGCGCGACGCGATTTCGCCGACCGGCATTTCAAGCTGGCGCTCTGGATCGTGCTGGCGACGATCCCCATCGTCATCGCCGGCGTTGCGCTGTCGGGCCTGCTCAACGCCTGCAATTCGCCGCTGCGTAGCCTGACGGTGATCGGCTGGGCCTGCATCGCCATGGCGATCCTGCTGGCGCTGGCCGAGATCTTTGCCCGTCACCGGCGCAGCATGGGCGATGCGTCGCTGACCGATGCGCTGCTCGTCGGTATCGCCCAGATCGGCGCGCTTGTCCCCGGCGTCTCGCGCTCGGGCTCGACCCTGACAGCGGCACTGGGGCTCGGCTTCAAACGGGCCGAAGCGGCGCGCTTCTCGTTCCTGCTCGGGCTGCCTGCCATCGCGCTCGCCGGCCTCAAGGAACTCTGGGAACTGCACAAGGTCCATCTCGACGCCCATGGCTGGTCGGTGCTTGCTGTCGGGCTGGTCGTCGCGTCGATCTCCGCCTTCTTCGCCATATGGGGGCTGATGCGCGTGCTGGAGCGTTTCTCGGCTTGGCCGTTCGTCATCTATCGCGGCCTGCTCGGCATCGTCTTGTTGTCGAGCGTCGCCATGGGATGGCTCGTCTAAGGCAGTTCCACAGTATCGCTTGAAACGGGCTATATCCGTACCGGACCTCGAACTTCGATTCCGGTACGCACATGGATTTTTTGACCCTCCTGCAATCGGTGCCACTGTTGCTGGCGATGGCCAAGGGGGCGCTGCCGTCGGTGGCGGCGCTTGGCGCGTCGTTCGGCCAGTGGGTTGTCTCGCTGCCACCATGCCGGGACTTCACCTTCGAGGCGACCAGCTATCTCGTTTGCGAGGTCGATCCGAAACGATATCAGCTCGAGCTGTTCTGGAAGGATGCGGCGGGCAAGCCGTTTCAGTCGCTGCACAATCTGCATGCCGCGCAACAGGCGATCGGGCGCACGATGCTGTTCGGCATCAATGCCGGCATGTATCACCCGAACCTCGCGCCGGTCGGTCTCTATGTCGAGCGCGGCCAGGAGATGGCGTCGGTGAAAACGGGTTCGGGAAGCGGCAACTTTTCCCTGCAGCCAAACGGCATTTTCTACATACGCGACGGCAGGGCCGCGGTCCGCGCCACCAGGGACTTCGTGAAGAGGCGCCCGACCGTCGACTATGCGACGCAATCGGGGCCGATGCTGGTGATCGACGGCAAGCTGCATCCGAAATTCCAGGCCGACGGCACTTCGCGGAAAACCCGCGACGGTGTCGGGGTGCGAAAGGATGGCGTCGCGGTCTTTGCGATTTCGAATGGCACGGTGACCTTCCATGCCTTCGCCCGGCTTTTCCGCGACGCGCTCGGTTGCGATAACGCGCTGTTCCTCGAC
>NZ_RZPI01000335.1:0-5887 GCF_003998715.1 Mesorhizobium sp. M7A.F.Ca.CA.002.15.2.1 | reverse complement strand
GGTCAGCCCGGTTTTCGAATCGCCGCTTGGCCTTTTCCATCCCGATCGCATGGGCGACCTGCTGGAGGATAAATACGGCATTGCACGACGCCGCTTGAATGGGCTCATTTCGCCATGGGCGGCCAAGCGCCTCGACGAACTTTCCGGCGACATTTCCAAGTTCAGCGTCGTCAAGCTGATGCCGTCGCGACTGCGCCAGATCGGCATCGCCAAGACCGAGCCCGGCGACGAGAACAATCAGGACGTCTCGGCCCTGGTCGGCAAGGTGGACATCCGGCAATTGGAAAACTTCAGCCAGTCCGATCCGGACGCCTATTCCTATAGCGGTGGACTGAACCGGACCACCCAGGGCCTGCTTGAATTCGTCGAAATGTTCAAGGCGCCTATCAAGGTCCTGCATCCGCTGCTGACGGCTACCCAGGAAGGCAGCTACAACGGCACCGAAAATTTCGGCGCCTTTCCCTACCAGGGGATCATCGTGGCCCATTCCAACGAGTCGGAATGGCTGCAGTTCAAGAACAACAAGAACAATGAGGCTTTTCTCGATCGCATCCTCGTCGTCAAGGTGCCGTATTGCCTGCGGATAACCGAAGAGCGGCAGATCTACGAGAAACTGTTGCGGGAGAGCGAATTGGCCGCCAGTCCCTGCGCTCCAGAGGTGCTGGACATCCTCAGCCGGTTTACCGTCTCGACCCGCTTGGCCGAGCACGACAATTCGCCGCTCTACACCAAGATGCGCGCCTATGATGGCGAGAACCTCAAGGAAGTCGACCCCAAGGCAAAGTCGGTTCAGGAATATCGGGACGCCGCCGGCGTAGATGAGGGCATGGCAGGCGTCAGCACGCGCTTTGCCTTCAAGATCCTGTCGCAGACCTTCAACTACGACACCGAAGAGGTGGCCGCCGACCCCGTGCATCTCATGTACATCCTGGAGGAGGCAATCAAGCGCGAACAGTTTCCGAAGGAGACGGAAGCCGCCTATCTGGAGTTCATCAAGTCCGAGCTGGCCGCGCGGTATGCCGAATTCATCGGCCATGAGATCCAGAAAGCCTATCTGGAATCCTACAGCGAGTACGGCCAGAACCTTTTCGACCGCTACATCGCCTATGCCGACGCTTGGATCGAAGACCAGGACTACAAGGATCCCGACACAGGCCAGATCCTCAACCGCGAGGTTTTGGACAACGAGCTTTCACAGGTCGAAAAACCGGCCGGCATCGCCAATCCCAAGGACTTCCGCAATGAGGTGGTGAAATTCACCCTGCGCGCCCGTGCAAGAAACCATGGCCGCAACCCGGCGTGGACAAGTTACGAAAAGCTGCGGGAAGTCATCGAAAAACGCATGTTCGGCCAGGTCGAGGACCTCCTGCCGGTGATCAGTTTCGGCTCCAAGCAGGACAGTGTCACGGAAAAGCGGCACAATGAATTCGTGCAGCGGATGGTCGAGCGCGGCTACACCGAGCGGCAGGTGCGTCGCCTTGTGGACTGGTACATGCGGGTGAACAGGGCGGGTTAGAGAACCCGGATGGTTCCATGCCGATCTTCATCGACCGCCGCCTGAACCCTAAAGACAAAAGCCTCGGCAATCGCCAGCGCTTCCTGCGACGCGCGCGCGAGGAATTGAAACGCAGCATACGCGATCAGATCCGCACCGGCAGGATCGCCGACGCGGATTCCGAGCATGCCGTGCGCATGCCCGAAAGAGGCACAAGCGAGCCGAGCTTCAACAACGCCCGCGACAGCGGCAGGCGCCAGCACATCTTGCCGGGCAACAGGCATTTCTCCGCTGGAGACCTGATCCCCAAACCCGGCGGGGGCGGCGGGGGAGCATCGTCGCCGGGAAACAAGGCATCTGAAGACGACTTTCGTTTCGTGCTGTCGCGCGAGGAAGTGCTCGATCTTTTCTTCGAGGATCTCGAGCTCCCGGACATGGTCAAGCTCAACCTCAAGGAGATCCTTGCCTTCAAGCCGCGCAGAGCCGGCTTCGCCGCCACAGGTTCGCCGACCAACATCAATGTTGGCCGCACAATGCGCAACAGCCACGGCCGCCGCATTGCGCTGAGGCGCCCCAAGCAGGTCGAACTGGATGCGATCCTCGAGGAAATCGCCTCGCTCGAGTCGACGCCATCCAGCGCCGAAGCGCGCCAGCGTATTGCGGCATTGCGCGAAGAGCTCGACCGGCTGGAACGCCGCCGCCGCCGGATTGCCTATGTCGATCCGGTCGACATCCGCTTCAACCGCTTCGATTCCCGGCCGGTGCCGAACGCCAATGCCGTCATGTTCTGTCTTATGGACGTGTCCGGGTCCATGGGCGAGCGCGAGAAGGATCTGGCCAAGCGCTTCTTCGTCTTGCTGCACCTGTTCTTGAAACGGCGCTACGACCGCATCGAGATTGTTTTCATCCGCCACACGCACCTGGCTCAGGAGGTCGACGAGGAAACATTTTTCTACAACACCCAAAGCGGCGGCACCGTCGTTTCCACCGCGCTGGAGGAAATGCACCGTATTATCACCAGCCGCTACCCGGCCCATGACTGGAACATCTATGCCGCCCAGGCCTCGGACGGCGACAATTTCGCCGGCGATTCGGAGCGATGCATTTCGCTGCTCAACGGCGAGCTCATGCGGCTGTGCCAGTATTTTGCCTATGTCGAGATCATCGACGAGCGTGAAGCTCATATTTTCGGCTCGACAGAAAACGGGACATCGCTCTGGCGTGCCTACAACTCCATCGACCAGAAATGGCCGAACTTCCAGATGAGCCGCATCGCCACACCCGCCGATATCTATCCGGTTTTTCGCCAGCTCTTCGGCAGGCAACCGGCCGCCCTCAAGAGGGCATGAGGGTTCCCGATGGCCAGACAAGCGAGCAAATCCAGCCTGCTTTTTTCAGGGTCCGACTGGGATTTCAAAACATTGTCGCGGGCCTATGACGCTATCGAGGCACTCGCGGTCGAAGAGCTTCATCTGGACACCTATCCCGTTCAGATGGAGATCATCTCGTCGCAGCAGATGCTCGACGCCTATTCGTCCATCGGCATGCCATTGATGTACCGTCACTGGTCTTTCGGCAAACATTTCCTCCACCAGGATTTGCTCTATCGCAAGGGCGGGCGGGGGCTTGCCTATGAACTGGTCATCAATTCCAATCCCTGCATCGTCTATCTGATGGAGGAAAACACCATGGCCCTGCAGGCCCTGGTGACGGCCCACGCAGCGCTCGGGCACAATCATTTCTTCAAGAACAATCAGCTGTTCAAACAGTGGACGGATGCGGGTGCGATCCTCAGCTACCTGGACTTCGCCAAGGGCTACATAGTCCGCTGCGAGGAGCGGCACGGCCTCGCCGCCGTCGAAGCTGTTCTCGATTCCGCCCACGCGCTGATGGATCAGGGCGTGTTTCGCTATCACCGGCCGCCGAGGTTGTCGTCGGAACGGCAACGCGAAGGAATTCGCGAGCGTCTCGAATACGAGGAGCGCTCCTACAACGACTTGTGGCGTACGCTGCCGGCCTCGCAGCAAGCGGCCAACGACAAGGGCCAGGACCCAGAGTGGAAGAAATCGCTCAATCTGCCCGAGGAAAACCTGCTCTATTTCCTGGAAAAGAACAGCCCAGTCCTGGAGCCCTGGCAGCGCGAGATCATCAGGATCGTTCGTGTCATCGCGCAATATTTTTACCCGCAACGGCAGACACAGGTGATGAACGAAGGTTGTGCCACTTTCGTGCACTATACGCTGATGAACATGCTGTTCGACCGCGGCCAGATCAGCGAAGGCGCCATGCTCGAAATCCTGCGCAATCATTCCAACGTGGTCTTCCAGCCGGCCTTCGACGATCCGCGTTTTTCAGGCATCAACCCCTATGCTCTCGGCCTCGACATGATGCAGGACATTCAGCGCATCTCGACCGAACCCACGGCCGAGGACCGCGATTGGTTCCCCGACATGGCCGGCCAGGGCAACTGGCGCGAGGTCCTGCTGGACGCCTGGGCCGAGCATCGCGACGAATCCTTCATCCGCCAGTACCTCAGCCCTGCCTTGATCCGGAAATGGCGGTTTTTTGTGCTCGGCGACGCTGCCGACCAGCCGCATTGCCTGGTCGCGTCCATCCACGATGAGCGCGGCTACGCCAAGATACGCGCCGCGCTCGCCAACAGTTATGATCTCGGCGCGAACCGGCCGGACATTCAGGTGGTGGATGTCGATCTGCTCGGCGACCGCCATTTGCGGCTGCAGCACAAGGTCAATGACGGCATCCTTCTCGAGGATGCCAGCCGCGACGCCACGCTTCGTCACATCCGCAGGCTTTGGGGTTATGAAGTCAGCCTGGCGGCCATGGATGCCGAGACCGGCGCGACGATCCACGAACGCTCGACGAGCCAGATCGCGGGATGACGGCACCCGGTCTCCCGGCGCACATCAGGCGTCGCCGGCTGGCCTGATCCTCAGCCTTGCGATCCGGTTCTTGTCGCGTTTCATGACGATGAAGCGCTTGCCGTGGAACGTAAAAGCCTGCTTCTCCTCGGGGATCGATTGCGTCTCGTGGATGACGAGGCCGGCAATGGTGGTTGCCTCCTCATCCGGCAGGTTCCAGTCGAGAGCCCGGTTGAGGTCACGGATCGGCACCGTACCGTCGACGACCACGGAGCCGTCGGCCTCCTGCTTGACGCCCTGTATGTCGACATCGTGCTCGTCGGCGATCTCGCCGACGATCTCCTCGATAATGTCCTCCAGCGTCACCAGCCCTTCGACCTCGCCATATTCGTCGACGACGACGGCGAAATGCGCCTTGCGGCGAAGGAAGGCGTTGAGCTGTTCCTGCAAGGTCGTGGTGTCGGGCACGAACCAGGGTTTCGAAGCGATCTTCATGACGTCGATCCTGGAGAAATCGTTGCCGACTTCGTTCAAGGCGCGCAGCAGATCCTTTGCATGCAGCACGCCGACGATGTTGTCGAGCGAGCCTTTCCACAGCGGCATGCGGGTGTGCGGGCTTTGCAAAATCTCGCGCACCACCGCTTCCGGCGCATTGTCGGCATTGACCGAGCGCATGTTGGTGCGGTGGACCATGATGTCGGAGACTTCGAGCTCGGCGAGATCGAACAGGCCGCCGACGCGGTCGCGATCCTCGCGCACCACCTGGCCGTCGCGGCGGAAATCGTCGACCGCGCCGCGCAATTCGTCCTGGCTGGAGCGCTGCGGCTCGATGCGTGAAAGCTCGTACCCGAATATGGCAAGCAGGCGCGTGCGCACGGCAACGAGCAGCACGATGAGGATGGCAAGGACGGCGACAACGATCCAGCCGGGCTCGTTCATCTCCGGTCGCTTTCCTTTGGGTGGTTCTCCCTCAGAAACGACAGCACTTCCGATGCCGGAACATCCTTGGCAATGAAAGCCTGGCCGACGCCGCGCGTCAGGATGAAGGTCAGCGCGCCGCGCGACACCTTCTTGTCCTGGGTGATAAAGGCAAGCAGCGCCTCGGCGTCAGGCAGATCGCCCGGGATGTCGGCTATTCGCCAGGGCAGGCCGACGGCGCGCAGATGCGCCTCGACGCGCGCGGCATCGTCGGGGCTGGCCAGATTGAGCCGCGACGAGAACCGGTAGGCCAGCGCCATGCCGATGGCGACCCCTTCGCCATGGACGAGGCGGCTTCCGTCATATTGGGTGGCGGCTTCCAGCGCGTGGCCGAATGTGTGGCCGAGATTGAGCAGCGCGCGGTCGCCGGTCTCGAACTCGTCACGCGCAACCACGTCGGCCTTGGCGCGGCAGGCTTCGGCAATCGCCTGCGCCCTCTCCGGCCCGCCGGCAAAAACCTGGACCCAATTCTTTTCCAGCCAGGCGAAAAATTCCGGCCGGTCGATGAGCCCGTATTTGGCGAGCTCGGCATAGC
>NZ_RZPI01000334.1:0-5889 GCF_003998715.1 Mesorhizobium sp. M7A.F.Ca.CA.002.15.2.1 | reverse complement strand
GGCTAGAACGCCATGCGGGAGGACATGTTTCGCTGGTGTTTGGGGATTCTTCTGTCTGACCGACACCTCCGGTGTGACGCTGTTCGCTTCCCAGCAAGAAGATTCGCCCACGTCATCCGGGGACAGAAAAAACGCACCAACCAGATTTACAACTGACATGTTAGTGAGATATCACTGCCTTCGAACTTCTTTTCGGAGACTCCCGGTGACATCACGTTTTGGCCTTTCGGCCGCCCTCGCCACGCCTTTCGATGCCTCCGGGCAGATCGCCACCGCCCTCATGGTCGCCCAGGCCAAGCGTTGCCTGGCGGAGGGGTGCACCAGTGTTACGCTTTTTGGCACCACCGGCGAAGGCGCATCGGTTGGCACCGGGGAGCGGCGGTCGGTGACCGAAGCCATGCTGGCTGCCGGCATCCTGCCGCATCAGCTTGTTGCCGGCGTGCTGGTCGATGCGGCCGAAGACGCCGCTGAGCAGGCCCGGCATGCCTTGCAGCGCGGCGCCCGCAACATTCTGCTGGCGCCGCCGAGCTACTTCAAGAATGTCGGCGACGATGGTCTTTTCGGCTGGTTTTCCACTGTCTTTGCCGTGCTCGGTCCCCTCGCCCGTGGCGTTCTGCTCTACAACATTCCGTCGGTCACCATGGTGCAGCTCTCGCTTGACCTGATCGGCCGATTGCGTACGGCTTTTCCGGATGTCATTGCGGGGGTCAAGGATTCCGGCGGGGATTGGGACTACAGCGAGGCGCTGCTCGGCGCCCATGGCGATCTGGTGATCTTGATCGGTGACGAGCGGCATCTGGCACGAGCCGTGCGAATTGGTGCTCAAGGCGCAATCTCCGGCATGGCCAATTTCGTTACCAGCGAAATCCGGGCCATGGCCGGGGACGGGCGCGACGACACACGCGTCGAGCGTTTCGGGCTCGAATTGCTCAAACACCCGGTAACGCCGGCGGTGAAGGTCATGGTGGCGCGCAAAACCGGCGACGACCGCTGGCTGGCGGTCCGTCCGCCGCTGGAGCCGATCGGTTCGCAGGGGCGACAACAGCTGGCTGACGCCTATGATGGGCTGTTTGCCAGGGAATCAGCCTGACCGGCAAAGGGATACGCGCTGAAATGGAAGACGGCAGCGAGCCGACCACGCTTAGGGAAAAAGCCTATGCCAGCTTCACGCGGCATTTGCTGGCCCGCGATCTGCTGCCGGGCCAGTTCGTATCGCAGCGCGAACTGGTCGCCTTCACCGGTCTGCCGCTCGGCGCCATTCGCGAAATCGTGCCGCGTCTCGAGGCCGAAGGGCTTCTGACGACGATCCCGCAGCGCGGCATGCAGATCGCCCATATCGACATCAGCCTGATCCGCGAGGCTTTTCAGTTCCGCCTGTTCATGGAACGCGAAGCGGTGGCGCTGTTCACCGTCAGCGCTTCCGATGACGAACTTGCCCGCCTGCGGCGTGAACACGAGGAGATGCTGGCTCAAGCCCTTTCGCAGGCGCCGACGCCGGAAATGGAAGCCAGGGCGCAGAGCATCGACTGGGCGATGCACGACACTTTCATCGATGCGCTGGGCAACGAGATCATCGCCAAGGCCTATCTGGTCAACTCGGTGAAGATCCGGCTGATCCATCAGGAGCGCTTCCGCATCGACGGGCGCGTCGTGCCGGTCATGCGTGAGCACCTTGCGGTCATCGAAGCCATGGAAAGCCGCGACCCGCAGAAGGCGGTCGAGGCGATCAGCCTGCACATCGACAAGGCGCGCCGGCTGGCGCTGCAAATCTGAGGAAGCATGAGCCGCGTCGCGGTCGCGACGCATTCGACAACGACAGCAACCGGGAGGAAGAAATGTCGTCCAATCTGTTCAACCCAACCAGGAGGCAACTCCTCCAGGGAACCGCGGCACTTGCCGCCGCCGGCCTTGTGGGTGTTCGCCCAGGCTTTGCCGCGGCCGTCGACTGGAAGCGCTTTGCCGGCACGACGCTCGACGTCAATCTGGTGAAAAGCCCGCGCAGCGACACCCTGATAAAATATCTCGCCGAGTTCGAGGAGTTGACCGGGATCAAGGTCAATGCCGAGGCAACGCCTGAGCAGCAGCAGCGCCAGAAGACGGTGATCGAATTGAGCTCCGGCAAGCCGAGCTTCGACGTCGTGCATCTGAGCTACCATGTGCAGAAGCGGCAGTTCGAAAAAGGCGGCTGGCTTGCCGACATATCAGGCTATCTCGCCGACCCCACCCTTACCGATCCGGGTCTGGTCGAAAACGATTTCGCCGACGCCGGCATGCTGTTCGCCAAGGACGGTCAGGGCGTGCTGCGCTCGCTGCCCTTCTCGGTCGACTACTGGATCGTTTACTGGAACAAGGAGTTGTTCGAGGCCAAGGGCCTCAAATATCCCGAAACCTTCGAGCAGCTGGTGGCCGCGGCCGAGGCGCTGACCGACCCGTCGACCAATACTTATGGTTTCGTCGCCCGCGGCATCAAGAACGCCAACACGCCGGTGTGGACATCGCTCATGCTCGGCTACGACATGACGCCACTCGACGCTCAGGGCAAGCTGCGCACGACGTCGCCCGAGGCGATCGAGGCCGCCGGGCTCTACCAGCGGCTGATGACCAAATCCGCGCCTCCAGGCGTCACTGGCTTCAACTGGGCCGAAGCGCAGTCCGCCTTCCTGCAAGGCAAGATCGGCATGTGGTTCGATGGCGTCGGCTTTGCCCCGCCGATGGAAAATCCGGAAAAATCGCGGGTGGTCGGCAAGGTCGGCTATGGCGTCATGCCCAAGGGTCCCAAGGCGCACGCGGCTGGCACCTTCGGCGACGGTATCGGCGTGACGGCCACCAGCGAGAAGAAGGAGGCCGCCTATCTGTTCTGCCAGTGGGCAGTGTCGCCGGTCATGGGCGCGCGCCTGCTGCAGGCAGGCGCCGGCGTACCGTTCCGCAAATCGGTGCTCGAAGATCCAAAGGTGCGCGAAGGCGTCACCATGCCGGCAAGCTGGCTCGATGCGGTGGTCGGCTCCGGCAATGTGAGCCGGCTGTCGCTGCCGGTCATCATCCCGGTCACAGAGTTCCGCGACATCTACGGCGTGGCGCTGACCAATTTGATCGCCGGCGCTGATCCCGCCGAGGAGTTGAAGAAGGCTACCGACCAATTCCAGCCGGTCCTCGACAGGAGCGAGCAAGGCTGATGTCCGCCACCACCCCAGAACGCACCGGGGTGACGACGCAAGCCATCGAAGGGAGCCAGACGATCCGGCTGGCTCCCAACTACTGGCCTTTCGTCGTTCCGGCGCTCGTCGTCGTCGGCGCCGTGATCGTCTTTCCCTGGGCCTTCACGCTGTGGATGAGCGTCAACCGCTGGACGCTCGGCCAGTCGCGAAGCTTTGCCGGGATGGAGAATTATCTGCGGCTGGCGTACGACCAACGCTTCTGGGAATCGCTTCTCCATACGTTGAGCTACACCTTCCTTTCGGTTGCCGCGCCGATGTTGCTCGGCACCATCGCCGCCCTGATCTTCGACGCCAGGTTTCCGCTGCGTGGCCTGCTGCGCGGCGTCTTCGTGATGCCTATGATGGCAACGCCCGTCGCCGTGGCGCTGGTCTGGACGATGATGTTCCACCCCCAGCTCGGCGTCCTCAACTATCTTCTGTCGCTGGTCGGCATTCCGGCGCAGGAATGGATCTTCAACGCCAACACGGTCATCCCGTCGCTGGTTGCGGTCGAGACCTGGCAGTGGACGCCGCTGGTGATGCTGATCGTGCTCGGCGGCCTGGCGTCCGTGCCGCGCGAGCCGTTCGAAAGCGCCGAAATCGACGGCGCCAATGCCTGGCAGCAATTCCGCTATCTCACCTTGCCGATGATCGCGCCGTTCCTGATGATCGCGGTGATCATCCGCACCATCGACGCACTGAAGAGTTTCGACATCATCTACGCGATGACCCAGGGCGGGCCGGGCACGGCCTCGGAGACCATCAACATCTATCTCTACAACACCGCCTTCTCCTACTACGACATCGGCTATGGCTCGGCCATGGCCGTGGTGTTCTTCATCGTCATCGTCGCCCTGTCCTTCATCCTCCTGATGTTGCGCCAGCGCTCGCAGTGGATCGGCGTGGAGGGCAAATAGATGAGTTCACGACTGCTCAACCGGATCGGGCTGTTCTTCGCGGCCCTGGTCTTCGTCTCGCCGGCGATCCTGTTCTTCCTCTGGATGATCTCGCTGTCGCTGAAATTCGAGATCGACAACGGCGCCTATCCGCCGATCCTGATCCCCGAACATCTCGCCTGGTCGAACTATGCAAAAGTGTTCGAGGAGAACAATTTCCTGCTCTATCTCTGGAATTCGGTTCTGGTGACCGGCACGGCGACGCTTTTGGCGCTGCTGATCGGCGTGCCGGCCGGCTATGGCATCGCGCGGCTCAAGGCCGAGCGATCGGCGGTGGTCATCATGATCGCCCGCATGACGCCGGGGCTTTCCTATCTCATCCCGCTGTTCCTGCTGTTCCAATGGGTCGGCATTCTCGGCACGCTGTGGCCGCAGATCATCATCCATCTGGTGGTGACCGTGCCGATCGTCGTCTGGGTGATGATCGGCTATTTCGAGACCACCCCGATGGAACTGGAAGAGGCCGCCAACATCGACGGCGCCAGTTCCTGGCAGGTGTTCCGGCTGGTCGCCTTGCCCATCGCCAAGCCGGGCATAGTGGTCGCCTTTATCCTGTCCGTCATCTTCTCATGGAACAATTTCGTCTTCGGCGTGGTGCTCGCCAGCCGTGAAACGCGCACGCTGCCGGTCGCCGTCTACAACATGCTCTCCTACGAGCAAGTGAGCTGGGGGCCGCTCGCCGCCGCGGCCCTGGTGGTGACACTGCCGGTACTGGTCCTGACCATGTTCGCACAAAGGCAGATCGTCGCCGGACTGACCGCGGGCGCCGTCAAGGGCGGCTGAAGGCACGCTACGGCATCGCACTCTTTTTCGAGGAAAACCCAATGGCATCGGTCACAATCAACAACGTGCAAAAGGCTTTCGGAACGGCCAGGATTATCCACGATGTCAGCGTCGATATCGCTGACGGCGAGTTCGTCATCCTGGTCGGCCCGTCGGGCTGCGGGAAGTCGACGCTGCTGCGCATGATTGCCGGACTTGAAACGATCTCGGGCGGCAGGATCGCCATTGGCGATCGCACCGTCAACAATCTGCGGGCGCGCGACCGCAACATCGCCATGGTGTTCCAGAACTACGCGCTCTATCCGCACATGACGGTGGCCGACAATATGGGCTTTGCCCTCAAGATCAAGAAAGCCGATCCGGCCGACACCGCAAGCCGCGTCGGCAGGGCCGCCAGCATCCTGGGCCTCGACAAGCTGCTCGACCGCTATCCGCGCCAGCTCTCCGGCGGCCAGCGCCAGCGCGTCGCCATGGGCCGCGCCATCGTGCGCGACCCGCAAGTCTTCCTGTTCGACGAGCCGCTCAGCAATCTCGACGCCAAATTGCGCGTCCAGATGCGCGGCGAGATCAAGGCGTTGCACCAGCGGCTGGGCACCACCACCATTTACGTCACGCATGATCAGATCGAGGCCATGACCATGGCCGACAAGATCGTCGTGCTGCATGACGGCCTTGTCGAGCAGATCGGTGCGCCGCTCGACCTCTATGACCGTCCGGCCAATCTGTTCGTTGCCGGCTTCATTGGCTCGCCGGCCATGAACTTCATTGCCGGCCGCGTCGAGGAAGGCGTTTTCCGCAGCGCCAGTGGGCTGACCCTGCCGCTGCCGGAAGGCATCAACCTGGCAAAAATTCCCGTGGGTGAACTCATCTACGGCATCCGTCCCGAACATATCCGAGCAACGATTTCCCAGGGTATTGCCGGCACGATCGTGCTTCTGGAAGCCACGGGTTCGGAA
>NZ_RZPI01000333.1:0-5902 GCF_003998715.1 Mesorhizobium sp. M7A.F.Ca.CA.002.15.2.1 | reverse complement strand
GTACCAGCCGGCGCGATTGCCGCTGGCGGCCACCAGCGCGCCGAAGAAGGCGAGCGCCAGGAACGGCGGCAGATAGCCCGTCGTGCCGTTCGACGCCTGGCGCAGCCAGTCCGGCACGGCAACGGTTATCGCCCCGGCAATCACATAGAAGGCGATGAAGATGGCGATGGCTTTGCCCCATCGCATGCCGAGGAAGCGACGCAGATTGAACAGCGTGTAGGCCAGCGTGAAGCCGGCGATCGGCAGCACGTCGGCCCAGACCGTGCCCTTGGTGGCAAAAGTGTGAAAGATCGTCGAGCCGATGCCGATCGCCACCACCCACCAGGCCAGAACCTCGGCGAAGGCGCCGGTGCCCAGCCTTCGCACCTCGCGCACGCCCCACAGGCCGGCGGCGATGAAGGCGAAGTTGGTCAGGGCGTTGACCGGTTCGGACCAGAATTCCGGGCCGGTCCGCTCGCAATAGAGGTCGACCGGCGCCAAAAACGTTTGCCACATCGCGATTGCCGCCCGAATCGGTTTCTATCCTGAAGCGCAGATCCTTCCTATTGCGGCGTTGCGGTCGGCTGCAACGGCAAAATTTCACCGCAACGTGACTTCCCGTTGACTTCCGGTTCTGCCACATATTTCAGCAATCAAGATAAAGCCGGCATCACCGGCGGGAATCGGAATGGCCATGGCCTCGCGAAAATCATTGTGGCTGGCAGCTCTTGCGCTGGCCTTCTCGGCGTCTGCCGGCGCCGGGCATGCCGGCGAATCCGATCGCGCCCAGACCGACCGGGTCCAGATCGAAAAGCCATTGGGCGTGGTCGAGCTGTTCACCAGCCAGGGCTGCAGTTCCTGCCCGCCGGCCGATACTCTGTTCTCCGAACTTGCCGCCAAGGAAGACATCGTCGCGCTCGCCTATCACGTCGACTACTGGGACTATCTCGGCTGGCAGGACACGCTCGGCCGCAAGGAGAACACCGAGCGGCAATACGACTATATGCGCGCCTTCGGCAGCCGCTCCGTCTATACGCCGCAGGCCGTCATCAATGGCCGCGTCCATGTCAACGGCGCCAACCGCGGCGAGGTCGATGGTGCGCTCGCCCGCATGGCCAAGAGCGGTGAAGGCATGCGCGTCGCCGTCAAGGTCAGCCGTACCAGCGATCGCGTGATGATCGACGCCGGCGATGCCGGCAACGGCCCCAGCGACGCCCATGTCGTCATCGTCTATTTCGACCCGCCGCAGACGGTCAAAGTCGGCGAGGGCGAAAATACCGGCCGCAAGATGACCTACTGGAACGCCGTCACCGGCATCCAGACCGCCGGCATGTGGCATGGCAAGGCACAGCGCTACGAACTGCCGATGAGCGAGATTGCCAAAAAGGGCGGCTGCGCCGTGCTGCTGCAGTCGGTCGGCAAGGACGGCATGCCCGGTCCCATTCTCGGCGCCGCATTCATCCACAAGCCTTGAGATAGAGCGCTCAAACCCCTGCCGCGGTAGCGCGAAGGTTCACCTATCACCAGCCAATAAAAAACCGACGTCAGCTTGCTTCTGACGCCGGTCATTTAGGTTTTGGGATCGTCGCTCCCGGTTCTTCCGAGGAAGAGCCGAGGTTGGTTCGATCCGACGCAGACCCGTGGGCGGGGGGCTTGGGGTTTACGAGCCGGTGCCGGACCGAACCGTCTCAGGCAACGCCGGTAAATTCGTCGGACATTGGGGCATGAGCGCGGATAAAAAAAGGCAGAAATGTGGCGGAACATCACCAATTCCAACACGGCGTTTCATAAAAGTGACTGGACGTGACGGAAACGGCGCGGCGCGGGGCTCGGTTCGCCGGGCCTTGCAATTCAGTCGCGAACACGCCAACTTTGGTTGGCAAAGATTCATTTTGAAGGATCGAGGCATGACCGATGACAGTGGCGGGACGGGGGATGGGGACGCATCCGCAATAATCCCGCTGCACGAGGCGCGACGCGAACGTCTCGATCAGCCGGTGCGGTTCGACCGACGCGAGCTGGACCAGATCCTCAGGCTCTACGGACGCATGGTCGCCGCCAATGAATGGCGCGACTACGCCATCGATCATCTCGCCGACCGCGCTGTCTTTTCCGTCTTCCGCCGCACCAGCGAAGTGCCGCTGTTCCAGATCGTCAAGGATCCGAAACTGGCCCGCAAGCAGGGCGCCTTTGCCGTCATCGCCGCCGGCGGCCGCATCTTGAAACGCGGCCAGGAACTCGGCCGCGTGCTCGGTGTGTTCGACAGCAAGTTGAAGCTGGTCGAAGCCTGAGCAGGGAATTAGAGCAGGGGAATTGAAGAAATGGAGAATTGATGAGTTGAAGAAAAGGCCTCGGCGTCATCTGTTGCCGCCGCTTCTTTTTATTCTTCAGTTCTTCAATTGCGCAATTCTTCAGTTCCTTCTTCAGTCCCCTCTAAG
Source organism: Mesorhizobium sp. M7A.F.Ca.CA.002.15.2.1 (assembly GCF_003998715.1). Lineage (NCBI taxonomy): Bacteria > Pseudomonadati > Pseudomonadota > Alphaproteobacteria > Hyphomicrobiales > Phyllobacteriaceae > Mesorhizobium > Mesorhizobium sp. M7A.F.Ca.CA.002.15.2.1. The sequence continues at coordinate 3,485 of NZ_RZPI01000333.1, read as the reverse complement.
GCGAAACTTCCGCTCTGGCAGCGAACTCGGATCGGGCGGCGCCGATGCCCCGCCATTCAGCGACAGCTGCATGAACACCGTGTCCAGCCAGCGCCCGTGCTTGTAGCCGGAGCCTTCCAGGCGGCCCGAATGGCGAAAGCCGAGCTTTTCGTGCAGCCGCACCGAGGCGCTGTCGGGACGGCCATCGCCGATCACCGCGATGATCTGGCGAAAGCCCGCCGTCGTCACCGCCTCGATCAGGCTTTGCATCAGCTTGAGCCCGACGCCCTGGCCCTTGGCCTCGGGCGCGACATAGACCGAATCCTCGACAATGAAGCGATAGGCCGGGCGTGGCCGGAAGGCACCGGCATAGGCGTAGCCGAGAACCGCGCCGTCCTTCTCCGCCACAAGGTAGGGAAAGCCGCCGGCCATCAGGCTGTCGAATCGAACACCCATCTCCGCGCGGCTCGGCGGCTCCAACTCATAGCTCGCCGTGCCTTGGGCGACCGCGTCGGCGTAGATGCCGGTGATGCTGTCGAGGTCGGCCGCTGTCGCCGGTCGAATCGTAATAGTGCTCATAGTTTATGGGTGCCATTTCTCTGCTCGCGATAACAGCAAAGCCCGGCACAAAAGAAAAGGGCGGCCGTTGGGCCGCCCTTTTGGAACTCGATGGTCCAGCATGCTGAACTAGCGACGGTCGCCCATGAACTGCAGCAGGAACATGAACAGGTTGATGAAGTCGAGATAGAGCGTCAGCGCGCCCATGATCGCCTTGCGGCCGGCAACGTCCGAACTGTCGCCCTCGAAATACATCTCCTTGATCTTCTGCGTGTCATAGGCGGTGAGGCCCGCGAAGACCAGCACGCCGATCGCCGACACGGCAAACGACAGCGCCGACGACTGCAGGAAGATGTTGATCACCGACGCGATGATGATGCCGAACACGCCCATGATCAGGAACGAGCCCATCGCCGTCAGGTCGCGCTTGGTGGTGTAGCCGAACAGCGACAGCGCACCGAAGGCGGCGGCCGTGGCGAAGAAGGTCTGTGAAATGCTGGCCGTGGTGTAGACCAGGAAGATCGAAGACAGCGACAGGCCGACGAGACCGGCATAGACCCAGAACGTCGTCTGCGCTGCCGAAACGCTCATCGACTGGACGCGGAACGACAGGAACAGCACGGCGGCCAGCGGCGCCAGCATCACCACCCAGCGCAGCGGCGAGCCGAAGATCGCGTAGCCGAAGGACGTCAGCATCTCGCCGCTCGGCAGCGTCGCGACAGCCGAAGCCGGATCGGTGGTGGTGGCCAGCATGATCGTGCCGACAGCGGCAAGACCGGTGATGAGGAGGCCAAGCCCCATCAGATTGTAAACCTTGATCATGTAGGCGCGCAGGCCCTGATCGATGTCGGCACCGACGCCGACGCCGGGCACGGCGCGCGTCTGGTAGTTGCGAATGGGATCAGCCATTGTAGTCCTCTATTGCTTCTGCCCCGTCCGGTGTCAGGTCCTTCCGGACCTGGGCGCCGCTGGCAGGGCTCCAGCATGCCTGTGGCGAAATATGATGGTTATTCGCGTCAAGAACAAGACCGTAACCGGATGTAACGGTTCGTGAGAGGGCGAAGCGCCGTTTCCTCGGCTTTTCGGACGGCTTTCTTACCAAGATTTAATCCAGGATGCCCGTTCCGGGCCTGTCGTCACAGGTTGCGCAGCACCGGTGCTGCCTTGTGGCCGAGCACCCGCCAAGTACCGGCGAGACCAATGCCGACCGTGATCACCAGCGAAAACAGAATGGTTGCCACCGCCACCTCCGGCATGAAATGCGACGGCAGAGTCATGATGCGCGCGACGACGAACCAGGCGGCTGCGCTGCCCGCCGCCAGCGCGAAAATGGCGGTGGCCAGCCCGATCAGCATATATTCGAGCGAGAAGGCCGATATCAGCGTCGTGCGTGTCGCGCCCAGCGTCTTCAACACCACCGCATCATGGATGCGCGCCCGGTTGCCGGCTGCAAGCGCGCCGGCCAGCACCAGCACCGAAGCGATCAGCGCCACGCCAGCGGCCGCCCGGATCGCCGTGCCGAGCTGTCCGACCAGCCGGTTGACGATGTCGAGCGCGTCCTTGACCCGCACCGTCGTCACCGCCGGGAAGGCGCGGGTGACGGCGTTGAGGATGCGGGCGTCGTCGGCCGTCGATGCACTCTTTTCGGTCAGCGTCGCCATCCAGCCATGCGGGGCGCCCGCGAATGTGTTGGGCGAGAAGACCATGACGAAATTGATACCCATCGTCTCCCATTCGACTTGGCGGAAACTGGCGATCCTGGCCGTGACGTTGCGGCCCAGCACATTGACGGTGATGGTGTCGCCGAGCTTCAGCCCGATCTCCTTGCCTTCTTGCGCCGAAAACGAAACCAGCGGTTCGCCGCTGTAATTTTCGGGCCACCAACTGCCCTCGGTCAGCGTCGCGTTCTCCGGCTGCCTGGTGTCATAGGTCAGGCCGCGATCCCCCCTCAGCACCCAGGCGCCTTCCGCCGGCACCTTCACCTTGTCGACATCGACACCGTTCAGCGCCATCACCCGGCCGCGCAGCATCGGCACCTTGGCCAGCACGCCCTGCGGCGCCTCCTTGCCGATCAGCGCCGAGAAGGACGCGACATCGGCGCTCTGGATGTCGACGAAGAAGAAGTTCGGCGCCCGTTCCGGCAGGCTGCCTGAGATCTGTCGCCTGAGATTGCCGTCGATCAGCGCCAGCGTCACCAATAGCGTCAGCCCGAGCCCCAGGGACAGCACCACCGATGGCGTCAGGGCGCCTGGCCGATGGATGTTGCCGATGGCGAGCCTGAGCGCCACGAAGCGCACGCGCGGGCTTTTCCTGGCCGCCCATTGCACCAGTGCGCCGACCGAGCGCAGCACCAGGAAGGCGAAGACGGTAGCGCCGACAAAGATCGAGGCGATGCGCTGGTCGCCCGAGAACAGAATGGCCAGCGCCGCAAGCAGCAGCGCGATGCCTATGGCCGCCGCGACATAGGCGGGGCGCGGCAAGCCGCGGCCTTCCAGTCCCATTTCGCGAAACAGCGCGGTTGCCGGCACGTCGCGGGCGCGGCCGAGCGGCAGCAGCGCGAAAGCCAACGTCACCAGCAGGCCGAACAGCGCCGCCATGCCGAGCGCGCCGGGATAGAAGCCGCCTTCGGCCGGCACCGGAATGACGGATTGCAAGGCCGCGCTCGCCGCGAAGGGCATTAGTGCGCCGAGCACAAGGCCTAGCACGACACCCAATCCGGCTATGATCAGGATCTGCACGAGATAGACGGCAAAGACGAAGCCGCCCGAAGCGCCCAGGCTCTTGAAGGTGGCGATGACGCCGCGCTTGCCGTCGAGATAGGCGCGCACCGCATTGGCGACGCCGACGCCGCCGACCACCAGCGCCGTCAGCCCGACCAGGGTCAGGAACTGCGAGAAGCGTTCGATGTTGGACGACAGCGCGGGCGCCGCGTTGCTGCGCGTGCGGAT
>NZ_RZPI01000332.1:0-5902 GCF_003998715.1 Mesorhizobium sp. M7A.F.Ca.CA.002.15.2.1 | reverse complement strand
GTGGCGTGGCCGTCGCATCCGATCCTCGCCGGCGGCCAGCATGTCGTCGTCGTCGGCGGCGGCGACACTGCCTCCGACTGCGTCGGCACCGCCTTCCGCCAGGGCGCGGTGCGCGTCACCCAGCTCGACATCCGGCCGCAGCCGCCGGAAAAGGAAGACAAGCTGTCGGTCTGGCCATACTGGGCGACCAAGATGCGCACGTCATCCTCGCAGGCCGAAGGCGCCGAGCGCGAATTCCAGGTGGCGACGCTTGAATTCATCGGCGAAAACGGCCAGCTGACCGGGGTCAAATGCTGCGAAGTCGACGAAAAGCGCAAGCCGATCGCCGGCACCGAATTCGTCATCCGCGCCGATCTCGCGTTCATCGCCATCGGCTTTGCCGGGCCAGCCGCTCGCGGGCCGGTGTCGGAACTGGCCGGCCAGATGAAGATCGCCATTGACAGCCGCCGCTCGAAGAATGTCGAGGCCAATGACCGGGACTACAGGACCAGCGTCGAAAAGCTCTATGCGGCGGGCGACGTGCGGCGCGGCCAGTCGCTGGTCGTCTGGGCGATCCGCGAGGGCCGCCAGGCGGCGCGCGCCATCGATGAGGCGCTGATGGGATCGAGCGTGCTGCCGCGCTGAGTCCGTCTCGAGACCCTACTTGTGCGGCCACCTGAAGGCGCTTTCCGCCCTTCCGCTGCCCCGGGCAGCTTACGGACTGATCGCCGTGGTCGTTTCGGTTGTGGCCCCGGCCGCAGGCTGCCGCCTTGGCGGCCAAGAAAAATCGTCGGCGCGGCCGGGCGCAGCAGCGGGCGCCTTGCCCTCGACGACGAATTTTTCACCGGGCCCGTCCGGCTTGGCCGGCGCTGCGGCACCGAGAAGTTCCGAACCGCCGTCGAGTGCCGGTGATTGCGAGTCGGCGTCGGTAGCCGGGTCGGCGGCCTCAGTCTTTTCCTTCGAGGGTGGACTACGTTACTGGCCAGTACCGGCAACGCATCGAAGGAACTTTACAATCATAAAGGTACGTCACTGGTCTCGCGGCTCACCTATGACGATCTAGACGCGCATTCGAGTCCACAATCCGACTGGCATTTTCGTAAAGGCCTCCTCGGTGCGGGCGGCATCAGGGAGGATTTTCTCATGACGAGGACTTCTTACGGAAATGGGGGGCTACTCAAACACATTCAGTGATCAGCGCGGGGGCGGCGTCAGCTATTTCACCGCCGATCTTGGATATAATTTCTTGAACTCACCGCGCTACCGCATCGGTGCTTTTGTTGGCAACAATTTCTGGCACGAGAGCTACGATGCTTTCGGTTGCACGCAGCAGGCGACCAACTGGGGAACCTGTGTGCCAACCGTCCCACCTACGTCAACCTCTCAGCCAGGACAACGATTGGCATTCGCTGCGACTCGGCTTGGCCGGGCAGACGCAACTCACCGAGCGACTCAGCCTTTCTGGTGACGTGGCGTTCCTCTTCACGCGGCTCGACGGCAAAGAGCAGCACCACATGCGCCCAAGATCAAGCTAATTCCCGAAGACGGCGATGGGCATGGCGTCCAGCTCGAGGCGGTGTTGCGGCCGTGGCGAATAACGGCACCGCTCATTTCGAAGAGGCAATGGGCGGTCGTGGTTCCCCGCAGGCCGACGATTGGAAGGCAAAGCGCTACGGCGTTTTCGTGCAGGCTAGCATCAAGTTCAACTGAGAGAGCAAGAACCGAGGAGAGCGGCGATGCCACTCCAGCTCATTACGATCATTGGATCAACAGAAGGAAGTTTTCCGAAGAGTTTTGCAAGCGTGCGCAAAGTCGCCAGACAAAGTTCTCTCGGTCCATAGTGTACGTGCCGTCACGCCCGTTCTCGACATGGTTGAATGATACGTCCCGCGCGATCGATCAAAGTCGTTTTTCATTGGTTTTCCGGAAATCGCGGGGAGCACAGCGTGCTGTGACCCTCGCCTGCTGGTTTTCTGTCAACGCGCAGATGAGGGAGAATGAGCGTACAGCAAAAATCATCAGTGCTGTCGCTTTCGCCAAAGCCCGCCGCAGCTAAACGGGGTCCCACGCCCGGTAGCGCCCCCTGCCGGTCACCTCACGGATGCCGAGTTCGGCACCAGCCCGAGCGCAGCGCGCTGGCTAATTTTCAGCTCGGCCGCGACCAGACCTGCCGACACCAGCGGCCGCGCCAGCACCAGCTCGATCAGCGCCGGCAGGCTCGAGTTTTTGCGCCGGTTCCTGAGCCGGCGCTCCATCTGGCTTTTGGCCAGCGCCTGGATGATTGCAAGGCTGAAACAGTCGATGGAACGCCCCTCCAGCGAAGCCGAACCGGACGAGGCGCGCGCGCCAGGTCCTTCGGCTGCCATCGGCACGCTGGGTTTAAGTGCTTGGGGTGACACGGCGTGATCTCCGCCGTTGGCGGGAACAGGGCAGTGCAATAGTACTGCCCTGTTCCTTTTGATCAGAGGCCAGTGCGGATTTCTTCGGCAAGCGCCCTCAACGTCGTCTCGACGTCATCGCCGTTTACCATCTTCTGCATCGCCACGGCCCATGCGTTCATGGCTTCGCCGAAGCCGACACGCGGTGTGAAAGCCAGCGCGGCTTGGTCCTGTATCTTTTTGAAGCTGTCAACGAAGTTGTTGAACTCGGGCTGCGAAGCGTACTTAGTCCAGGTGTCGTCTGCCAGGTCGACGTGCGCGGCGGATTGACGAGCTGGCCAGCAAGGGCACCCTTGAGCGCCACCTGCTTGGAGGTGGCCCACGGGATGAACAGCCAGGCCGTGCCCTTCTTTTCGGAAGCCGCGTTCATGGCGAGAGCCCAGATCCAGATGTCAGACTCCAAGCTCGTGGCGCTCGGTGCGTGCAGCGGCGGAGCGAAGGCGATCTTGCCGGATGCCGGCTTCCCCGCAACATCGTTCCAGAAGCCGAACATATTTGAGTCGATCGTCATCGCGCTGCGGCCGGACGCGAAGGAAGGAGCCGCGCACTTCTTGATCATGTCCACGTAATGTAGTCGTATCCAGCATCGGTAAGCTTCCAATCGCTCAGGTATTTGTCCAGCGGCTCCAGGGCGCCACTCGGAGCGAGGTCCTACGCGGGCTGAATGCCAGTGCCGAACACATCCCATGCTGGCGACTTCGTCGTCAGTTGGATCGTCATCTTGTTCCAGTAAGAATCGTCTGGGTAGAGTTCCGGCGTGACCTTGATGCCGGGTCAGCTTCTCGAACTCCGGAAATTGCGCAGCGAGAGCATCCGCATAGGGGTGGATGTCGTAGGCCCAAGTTATGCTGGTCCCTTCGAATTGACGCCAGTTCACGGTGTCGGCAGCGGCCGAATTAGTGAGCGATGCCGAGACGGCAAAAAACGCCAAGTCAAAAGCAAGCTGTTTGCGAAGCGACGCGCACCTGTAACGAGTACGGGGAATGAGCGACCCATGTAATCCTCCCTGGGGCATTTTGCCAATTTTTGGGTCCACTCCTCCATCCCGAGTTCGCTCATAGCCACAATAAGCGGTTTCCAACGAGCTCGCTCTGAATGCACCAGGCCAACTGGGTAAAAACGGGTAACCGGCACTAAAAGGCGTTGTAGTATCGCCACCAGAAATACTGCTCCGTGGTGCTGGCCTTTGCCTGGGGGCGCAACACGGCAACTACCCGCTCAAAACGGTTGGTCCTCTACCTCTTATTCACCGTCGCTTTCCTCGCGGCCTAACCCGGCCGGAATATCCGTTGCCAGAAAAAGGCCTCGCGGCCGGTTCGAGGCTCATCCCTCCTCCGAAGCAGCACGCTCAAGTATCGTCACAAGCCCCGAGCGCTTCGCGTTCGGCGATGTCCAAATTCCGACAATGTCGGATACAGTCAGATCTACTGGATTGCGTTTGAATGGTTTTCTCATTTGGCACAGTACATGCGGGTCATCCGCAAAACACGTGACCGACCAACAAGAGTTCGCATGATCACCTTACCACAACATACAGCCGCCGCGGAACAATCACTTGGCCCCTGATCGCCCACCCCGGCACCACAACCGGAGTCATCGATGTTCTGACAGGCTGCCCAAGGATACCTGCTGCAACAGGGCTTGCCCTGGTGACGACCACTCCGGCTCCGCCGGTTACCGACGAGGGCAAAGTGACGGATTTCCTGCTTTTCAACGGCATGGAGGTGGCTGTCATTCCCGACCACCGCGCCGGTCGTCACCCATATGGTCTGGTGCAGGATCGGCAGCGCGGAATGAGCCGCCGGGGATATCTGCATGTCTTCGAGCATCTGATGCTCAAGGCGCCTCATGACGAGCACGGCTCCGTCGCCTGGAGAGATTGAACCCAAAGGGAGATTCAGATGTCTGAAGCGAATCAGGAAAAGTTGGACGCATTCTTGGGGAAAATGGTCGGCGATCTCGGTGCGATCGCAACGGGCGCGGGAGTCCTGCTGGGGGACAGACTCGGCCTGTTCAAGGCATTGCGCGAAGGCGGCAAGATGACGGCCGCCGAACTTTCGACACGCACCGGCACCCAGGAACGCCTCGTAAGGGAATGGCTTTCCGGGCAGGCGGCGGCGGGTTACGTCGACTACGATGAAGCGAGCGACAAATTCTATCTCAACGCCGAGCAAGAGCTGGTGTTCGCTGATGAAGACAGCCCGGCCTTCATGGCAGGCGCATTCGAGTTCCTGTCCGCGCTGTGGCTCGATGAAGAAAAGGTGAGGCAGGCATTCCAGTCCGGCAAGGGCGTCGGGTGGCACGATCATAGCGCGTGTCTGTTTCGCGGTACGGAACGGTTCTTCCGTCCAGGCTACAATGCCAATCTGATCGACTCCTGGCTGCCGGCCTTGGAGGGCGTCGTCGAGAAGCTCGAACGCGGCGTGGACGTCGCGGATGTTGGATGCGGTCATGGTGCATCGACCGTGCTCATGGCACAGGCCTTCCCCAATTCGCGCTTCGTCGGCTTCGACTATCATGCCCCTTCGATTGAGCGCGCCCGCAAGGCGGCCGAGGTAGCCGGCGTCGGCGTTAACACGCGGTTCGACGTGGCGGCCGCCAAGAGCTATCCCGGAACCTATGACCTCGTCACATTCTTCGATTGCCTTCACGACATGGGCGACCCGACGGGCGCCGCCACCCATGTCCACGGATCGCTCAAGCCGGACGGCACGTGGATGATCGTCGAGCCGTTCGCGCATGATCATCTGGCGGCGAACCTCAATCCCGTCGGCCGCGTTTACTATGCCGCTTCCACTTTCGTGTGCACGCCCGCATCCGTGTCGCAGGAAGTCGGGCTCGCGCTTGGAGCCCAGGCCGGTGAGGCGAGGCTGCGCAAGGTTGTGACCGGCGGCGGCTTCAAGCGATTGCGTCGCGCCGCGGAGACACCGTTCAACATGGTGCTGGAGGCCCGCCCTTAGCGTGGCCGTCGCCAGAAATTGCAGCTCATCGCATTTGATGAAGATCACCGCCAAAAATCCGGACGCATCGGGCACATTTTCAAGGCGTCTGGGTTCACGCAGAGGTCGCTGCCGAGTTGTGTGCCAAGAGTCCCATACGTTGCGGCTCAGAAAGGACCCCACGCACGGCGACGAACATGCCCATAGCGATGGCCGCTATAATCACATATGTCCACCATGGCGCGTTCACAAAGCTGGTAAGCCACGTCGCACCGAACGCGCTTACGACAAAAACGAGAGCCTCGATAAAAAGACTGAGCCTGTACACATTCAGTCGTCTCATCCTCATACCACCCATCCAAAGACTGAGCTTGTTGCGCTACTGCGACAGAGCCTAACATATTGGAGAGTGCTCACTAGTCGACCGTGAACAATCCGAGCCCTAAGCGGCGACCGGCTTCGGCCGGATTTGAAGCAGGGCAATCAAGAGCGACAAAAACCCCTTCAGCCACCTGAGCAGGAGGGAGAAGTTGTAGCCGGCGGCGG